>JALYQJ010000204.1 GCA_030855875.1 Acidobacteriota bacterium | reverse complement strand
GTTTGAAAGATATTTTGAAGATGCTTTGGTGGAAATTTTGGCTAATGGCGATAAAGCTAAACTCGGTATCAAATAACAAAATCTATTCAATAACTGATTGAGAAATTGAGAAAAGGTTAAATTTATGACGACGGCGACGGCGGCAAATTATTATGAAATAGTTTCTCAACTTCCGGCGGGAAGCGAACTGATTTTGCGCGAACAAACCTGGGAAGATTACGAAAATATTCTCGAAGAAGTCGGCGAGGCTGGCGGTTTGCGGATCAACTTTGACGGGAGAATTGTAAAAATTAGGACGCTCTCAACAACGCACGAAAAATGTGTTCGGTTATTTGAAATGTTAATAACCGTTTTGAGTATGAGAAAGAGAATAAAAGTTCTTTCATTCGGCTCGGCGACGATGAAAGCCTCCCGCAATCAACGCGGGTCTGAACCTGATTGCTGCTTTTACGTGCAGAATGCCGAAGCCGTTGCCAGAAAAACGACGATTGATTTTAGCCGGGATGCGCCGCCGGATGTGGTCGTCGAAGTTGATATTCATCACGATTCGCTTGATAAATTCGATATTTATTCCGCGCTTCGCGTTCCCGAATTCTGGCTTTACGAAGGTAAAAAACTGAAAATTTACCGGCTCGAAAACCGAAATTATTTTGAAGTCGAAAAAAGTCTCGCCTTGCCGATTTTAACCGCCGAAATTTTAACGGGTTTTCTCAATCGTTTGGACGATTCCGATCAATTTGAAATACTTTTGGAATTTGAAAAATGGCTGGAAGAACAAAGATGAACGCCGCCGACGAACTCGAAACAGCCTACGAATATTGCGAAAGCGTTACTAAATTTCACGCCAAAAGTTTCTATTTTGCCGCTAAATTTCTGCCGAAACATAAACAAAAAGCCGTCTATCCGATCTACGCTTTTTGCCGCCACGTTGATGATGAAATTGACGAAATCGGCGCGGGAAACGAAACCGACGCAATTTTGACGGTTGAAAAATGGAAGGAAAAATTAGAAGAAATTTTTGAAGGAAAACAGCAAAAGGTAAAAAGTAAGATTGAAACCAAAGCTCAAAGTTCAAAGACCACAAACCAAAACCTTGTTCTGACAGCCTGGCAGGATTTACTGAAAAACTACAAAATTCCGCAAAATCTGCCGCTGGAGTTAATGGAAGGCGTTTTGATGGACACGCGCATCAAACGCTATGAAACTTTTGATGAACTTTACGTTTATTGTTACCGCGTTGCTTCGACCGTCGGGCTGATGTCGTCGGAAATTTTGGGTTACTCGGACAAAATCGCGCTTGAATATGCCGAAGCATTGGGAATTGCGATGCAATTAACAAACATCTTACGTGACGTGAAAGAAGACGCGGCGATGGGCAGAATTTATCTGCCGCAGGAAGATTTAAGAAAATTCGGTATTGCGGAAGAACAAATTTTTGCCGGTAAATTCGATGATAAATTCGCCAGAATGATGAAATTTCAAATTGAACGCGCCGGAAATTATTACGCGAAAGGCGAAAAGGGAATTGCTTTGCTCGAAAAAGATTCGCGTTTTACGGTTTTGCTGGCTTCGAGAATCTACTCGAAAATCTTGGACGAAATCGAGAAACAAAACTACAATGTATTTAACCGGCGAGCGCACACGAGCAAACGGCAAAAGTTTTTGGCGATTCCGAAAATTTGGTTGACTGCGCGAAAATTATAAGAAATATGCTGACTTTACCTGACAAAATCCACCGTGAAATCGGGCACAATTTAATATTTTTCGGCGACGACGGGCTTTCGATGAGCGAGGCGAACGCCGTCGCGGGCAAAGCGGGCGATATTGCCGATACGGTCGGACGATTGCTCAATCAAACGGGAAGTTACGTAAAAACGACCGAACTAGACGGCAAGATTGTCACGCTCGTTCATCCGAAAAAGATTGAAAATCTCGTCGAAGTCGCCAAAAAAGACGGCGAGCTTTACGGTTTAAAGGCTTATTTAATGGAAGCAATAAAAGCGAAAAATTCTATTGTTGACTACCTGAAAACTGCCGAACAGGAAATTTTCGCTGAAGAAAACGAGAAAGTCCACGCCTACGATAAGACGGAAGATTTGTATCCTGAACGCAAAACGATTAATGAAAATACGGTTTTGCAAAAATGGAGTTTGGAAGAACGCGCCGAATATTATCTGCTCGAAGCGCAGGTCGCGCATCTCGGTAAAAAGGTTCACCCGAACGGCATTTTAGACCGTCTGGCGCAGGAGAGTTTTGAAGGCGTTCGTTATGAGCGCGAAGAATTGAATTCGGGACAGGGCGGAACGAAAACGCACATCGCGGAAGTTTCATCCCTCTACACGCCGGACGAAGCGCAGTCCGCGTTTTACAATTTGCACGACGCGCGGCGCGAACTCGAAAAAAGATTGAACTGGTATAAAGCCCGTCTGCAAAATGAATTGAACGCCCAACAAATTGAAGCCGAAGCGGAGTTTCAGGCAAAATTAAATGATTATGCAGAATTGCAAAAAAAGAAGCGTGAAGAAGACGAGCAATTGCGAAGCGCGCTTCAATCCCGGCGATTAAATCTCGTGCGGGAAGCATCGGACTTGAAGATTCTCGTGCCGGACGCGCTGCGTGGAATTTACGACTTTGTTGTAAATTTCAACGGGCGTTTGGTGTGAGAACTTTAAGCGGTTGGAATAGCGTTTCCGAGAACGCATCCAAATCCTTAAATGGTAAAAACACGATTACAAATCGTTCATCGCAAATATCGGGAAAATCACAAAAAGCGGCAAGATGTATTGCAGGTTCGAGTCCTGCCTTCTTGCAAATTGTCTTGGTCTTAGTCTTGGTTCGTGATTTTCCGTCCTGGTCTTTGGCGTGGACGTGGGCTTGGTCGTTTCGGGTGCGGATTCTGAAATGCGATAAGAGTTTTGCCGATTTCGGCTTTTCGGAAAATCTACGGGTTTTTCGGAAATTGACGATTGACGTGAAACTTTTTCCAACCGTTATTTATTAAAATTTGGAGCAAATATGAAACAAATCGTATCGTTTTTATTAATCATCGGTATTTTCGTTTTGCCGATCACGGCGCAAAAAGCGAGTTTTACTGAAATCAAACAATTGCAGTCGCCGCAGAATCCGAAACTCGGATTTATGATTCACGGCGGCGCGGGTGTGATAAAGAAAGGCTCGCTTTCGCCGGAAAAGGAAAAGCAGTATCGCGCAAAGCTCGAAGAAGCGGTTCTCGCCGGTTATAAATCGCTGCAAAGCGGAAAAAGCTCGCTCGATGCAATCGAAACGGCGATTAAAATTTTGGAGGATTCGCCGCTTTTCAATGCCGGAAAAGGCGCGGTTTTCACTGCCGAAGGCAAAAACGAACTCGACGCTTCGATAATGGACGGCAAAAATAAAATGGCGGGCGCGGTCGCCGGTCTGCGTCACGTCAAAAATCCGATTACGCTGGCACGCGCCGTGATGGAAAAATCGCCGCACGTAATGATGGTCGGCGACGGCGCGGAGAAATTCGCCAAGGAAATGAATATCGAACTCGTCGAAGAAAAATATTTCTGGACGCAGGATCGTTGGGATTCCCTGCAAAGAATTATCAAAGAGGAAAAGGAAAAACAAGTCCAAAGTCCGAAGCCTAAAGCCCAAAGTCTGAACGGCGAAAATCAAAAATCAAACGAATATTACGCTGAAATGATGACGGAAACGCAAAAACTTCCGGAAAACAAATTCGGCACGGTCGGCGCGGTCGCGCTCGATTCGGGCGGCAATCTGGCGGCGGGAACTTCGACCGGCGGAATGACTTATAAAAAATTCGGGCGCGTCGGCGACGCTCCGATTATCGGCGCGGGAACGTATGCCGACAACGATACGTGCGCGGTTTCGGCGACCGGTTGGGGCGAATATTTTATTCGCATCGGTGTCGCCCGCGACATCGCCGCTCTGATGGAATATCGCGCTCTGCCGGTGCAGAACGCCGCCGATCTGGTTATCAAACAAAAACTGCAAAATATGGGCGGCGACGGCGGTATTATTGCGATGGACAAATTCGGTAATATGGCGATTTCTTTTAATTCCGAAGGAATGTATCGCGCTTACATCAACGCCGAAGGCAAGCCGGTCGTCGAAATTTATAAAGATTAAGAATGGATTTTAACCGCGAAACACGCGAAATACGCTAAAAAAGGAAATTGTTAAAAATCTTTTTAGCGTATTTCGCGTGTTTCGCGGTTAATTTTTATTAAAATACAAAAATATGCTTTCTGCGGAAATTATCGCCATCGGTTCGGAACTTTTAACGCCGGAAAAAACGGATACGAATAGTCTTTGGCTGACGGAAAAACTCAATGAAATCGGGGTCGAAGTAAAATTAAAAACGATTGTCGGTGACGACGAACTGCGGCTCGAAGAAACGATTCGGGATGCGGTGAAGCGTTCGGAAATAGTTATTACGACCGGCGGTTTAGGTCCGACCGAAGACGACATCACAAGACAAATTTCTGCGCGGGCAATCGGTCGGACGCTCGTCTATCACACGGAACTCGAAACGGATTTGCGCGAACGATTCAAAAAATGGGGACGCGAGATGCCGGACATCAACAAACGTCAGGCGTTTGTTATAGAAGGCGCGGAGATTTTGCCGAATCCGAACGGTTCGGCGGTCGGAATGGCAGTCGAAACTGACGGCAAATTTTTTATCGTTCTGCCCGGACCGCCGCGCGAATTAAAGCCGATGTTTGAAAATTTCGTGCTGCCAAAACTGAAAAAAGCGGCGGGCGAGATTTTCGTTAAACGCCGGATTTTGCGCGTCGCCGGAATGGGCGAATCGGCGGTTGACGAGGTGATTGCGCCGATTTATAAAACTTACGAAAAAGTGCAGACTTCGATTTTATTCAACAAAACTGAAATCGAGCTGCAATTGATGGCGCGTTCCGATTCGGAATCCGAAGCCGAAAATATTCTCGACGAATTAGCCGAAAAAATTAAGGAGAAATTGGGTTTGGCGGTTTTTGCGATGAACGGCGAATTGATGGAAGAAATCATCGGCAAAATGCTTTCAGAATCGAATAAAACGCTTTCCGTCGCCGAAAGCTGCACGGGCGGTTTGATCGGCGAACGGCTGACCGATGTTGCGGGTTCTTCAAAATATTTTATCGAAGGCGCGATTTGTTACGCGAACGAAGCGAAAATCAGAACTTTAAATGTCGCGCCGGAAATCATCGAAAAAAACGGTGCAGTTTCCTCTGAAGTCGCCGAAGCGATGGCGAAAGGAATCAGGGAAAAATCAAACACCGATTATGCGGTTTCCGTTACCGGAATCGCCGGTCCGTCCGGCGGCAGCGACGAAAAGCCGGTCGGGACGGTTTTTATCGGTTACGCCGATGAAACGCAGACGAAATCTTTCAAAATAATTCTGCCCGGCGACCGCTTTTTGATTCGCTGGCGGGCGAGCCAAGCCGCGCTTGAATACTTGCGAAGACAGATGTTAAAGCGAAATTAAACTTCGGCAGCCGCGCGGTTTTTCCGGCTTTGCAATGATTATTAAAGATTTAAGAAACAAAATTTACTCGTATTTCAAGGAGTTCGGAAGGCTGACACCGATTGCGCTGGTGACGACGTTTATGCCGGTTGTCGGCAGCTCGCTTTTGCTCGCATTTGCTTATCCTCTCGGTTATTGGCTGCGCGAAAATTGGGAAATCGGAGCCGGACTTTATGTTTTCGGCATATTGTTTTTCTGCGGACTTGCGCTTTTGCCGACGAATGTCATCGGAATTGTCGGCGGCTGGGCGTTCGGATTTTATTTAGGCATCGCGCTTTTGATTTCCGGCATTGTCGGCGCGGCGTGCGCTTCGTTTTTGATTCATTCGCGGATTGTCGGAGATCAGTTACCGAAGGTTTTTGACGCGCATCCGAAGGCGAAAGTCATTTATCACGCGCTTTTAGGGCAATCGGTTTGGCGCACGACTTTGATAATTTTTCTGCTTCGTTTGTCGCCCGCGATGCCGTTCGCGCTGACAAATTTTTTGATGGCTTCGGCTCGCGTATCTTTGAAATCGTATTTGATCGGCACGTTTTTCGGAATGCTTCCGCGTTCGTCGGCAGTCGTTTTTGTCGGCGCGGGATTATCCGAATTGAACTTTGAAAACGCGGAAAGTTCGTGGCTGATAATCGGCGGCATCATCGCCACCATCACGTCGGTTATTGTCATCGGACTCATCAGCAAACGCGCACTCGAACATCTTACTCTGGAAAAGACAGCTTGATAAACCGGCTTTGCTTAACGTAAAAAAAGGTCGAAATCAAATTAATAACTTCGACCTTTCTTATAAATTATTTTCTGATTACTGCGATATTTGATTAGAAGTTTGAGCGTTTTGCTCATCAGCCAACATTGATTGCTGCTGTTTTTCTGAATTCGACACGAGCGTCAGACAAAATGCCATTGCCAGAGTGACGGCAAATCCGACTGCGATTCTTTTAATCATCATAAAAATCCCCCTTTTTCGTAAAAAACAAAAGCCAAAGCCAAAAATCCGCTTTGATGCTTTTATTCAGGTCTTTGAAAGACTAATTGCCGCAAAAAAAAATTATCTGCGACAGGATTAATTATAGATAATTAAAAAATGCGAGTAAAGCCAAACGCTGTGAACAAAATATTACGCGGCTAAAATCTGCCGGTAAACTTCCGCGTCAACATTTCCGCCGCTGACGACGAGACAAACTTTTTTACCGGCAAACTTTGACGGACTTTCCAGAATCGCGCCCAAACTCAATGCGCCGGTCGGTTCGACTTTTAAGTTCGCCAGCGAAAACAAAAGTCGAACGGCATCTTTAATTTTTTCGTCGGAAACTTCGATAATTTCCTTTACGCCAAATTTGATGATTTCCCAATTCAGATTGCCGAGTGAAATTGTCCTTGCACCGTCGGCAATCGTCATCGGTTCGGTTTCGTTGCGGATAATTTTTCCGGCTTCGAGCGAACGGAAAGCGTCGTTTCCGAGAAGCGGTTCCGCGCCGACGAGCTTTGCCTGATGCCCGTTGCGGCACAAACCTTTGGAAATGCCGGAAATCAAACCGCCGCCGCCGATTGGTGAAATCACGATGTCGAAATCTTTGGCGGAAAGTTCGTCGCCCAGACTCGAATTTCCTTCGATGACGAATTCATCATCATACGCACTGGCGAAATATGCGTCCGGCATTTGCGCGGCGAGTTGGGCGACGCGCTCATTGCGTCCGACGATTTTCGTATCAACCAAATCAACCGTTGCGCCGTAACTTTTGACCGCTTCGATTTTCACCCGCGCCGAAGTTTCCGGCATTACGACCGTGCATTTTTTGTGCGCGATTTGACACGCAAGAGCCAAAGCCTGACCGAAATTTCCCGACGAAGCGGTTAAAATCTCGTCGTTCGGGACATTCAAAGCCAGATTATAAGCGGCGCGAAATTTGAAACTTCCGGTGTGCTGAAAAGTTTCCGACGCAATCGTCAAATTAATTCCGAGCGCGGTTTTAAGTTTTTCCGATTCGATAAAAGTCGTCGGGCGAATCGCTTCGATTAAAGTTTTCATTTGTTTAGAATCAAACAAACGGTCTAAAATCGTCAAGACGACCGTGCGAAAAATTTATGTCTGAATCTTATATAAACTTTAGAAAATAAAGGTTGTCGCAATCTTTATTTTATGCGGAACAGACAATTTTGATAAGTTTTGTAAAACGGTGAAGTAAATTCGCTTTCGCGGAAATTCGGGAAGTATAATCAAAAATATGAGCAATGCACAATTCGGAATGATCGGACTCGGAACGATGGGCAGAAATTTTCTGCTCAACATCGCGGAAAACGGCTTTTCGTGCGCCGGATATGATTTGGACGCGGAGAAACGTCGGCTTTTATTGCAGGAAGGTGCAAATATGCCGATTACGGCGGCGGAAACGATTCGGGAATTCGTCGCGCAAATCGCTGCGCCGCGCAATATTATGCTGCTCGTTCCGGCGGGAAAAATCGTTGACGCGGTGATAAATGATCTGCTTCCGTTTCTGGAAAAGGACGATTTGATTATTGACGGCGGTAATTCGCATTTCGCCGACACGGAACGGCGCGAAGCGTTTCTGGTAGAAAAAGGCATCGAATTTATGGGCGTTGGCGTTTCCGGCGGCGAAGAAGGCGCACGTCACGGAGCGAGCATAATGCCGGGCGGACGGCGCGAATTTTACGAAAGAATAGAACCGATTCTGCAATCAGTCTCTGCCAAAGTGAACGGCGAGCCGTGCGTCGCTTATATGGGAACTTCGAGCGCGGGGCATTTTGTTAAAATGGTTCACAACGGTATCGAATACGGATTGATGCAAATCTTAGCGGAAACTTACGATTTTCTGCATCGCGTAATGAAACTGAACTACGCGCAGATGAGCGAGATTTTCGCCGAATGGAACGGGACGAAACTCAATTCGTTTCTGGTTGAAATCACTGCGGAAGCGTTAAAAAAAGCCGATGCGAAAACCGGCAAACCGCTTGTTGAAATGATTTTGGACAAAGCCGGACAAAAAGGAACCGGAAAATGGACTTCGCAGGCGGCGATGGATTACGGCGTTCCCGTGCCGACGATTGATTCCGCCGTTTCGATGCGGCAAATTTCCGCGCAAAAGGAAGTTCGCATTTTGATTGCCGAAAAATACGGTTCACTGTCTATGCCTGTCGTAACAGATGGTGCGACTATCACGGCATCGAGCGAAAAATTGCCGCAAAATCTGAAGCACGATATAGCGATGCAAAGTATGGAAACGCCGATCAGTCTTCAACATAAACAAACCATCGGCGAAATAGAGCAAACCGAAAAGGCTGCTTCACAAATTTTGGATCCGCACGACGTTTCGTCAAAAGCACTTGAAGTTGATCCGGTGTTGAATAAATTTATAGATGAAAGCGAGCAGGAATTTCTCGATAAATTGAAAAACGCACTGCTCGCGTCATTTGTCATCACTTACGCGCAGGGCTTGTCGCTTTTACAGGCGGCTTCGATTGAAAAAAATTACGGTTTGAATTTGTCGGAAATTGCTAAAATCTGGCGCGGCGGCTGCATCATTCGCTCCGCGCTGCTCGAAGATATGCGCCGCGCTTTTGCCGAAAACGCGGATTTGCCAAACCTGATTTTGGACGATAAATTTGCCGAAATCTTAAACGCGCAGCGCGAAGATTGGCGGGCGATTGTCGAAAAGTTTGCGGCGAGCCGCATTCCGGCATTGTGTTTATCGTCGGCTTTGCAGTATTTCGATGCGTTCCGTTCGGAACGGCTTCCGGCAAACCTGATTCAAGCGCAGCGCGACTTTTTCGGAGCGCACACTTATCAGCGAATTGACGAAGAAGGAATTTTTCACACGCCGGATTGGAACGAATAACGAGTATCGGTGTCTAATTTAAAAGAATTATGAAGCAAAGCATCAAATCAACAATTATTTACTTACCAAAAGTAATTATTTTTGGTTTGGCTTTGCTTAACTTTTTTTATGTTCAATCTCACATCTCACCAACACCGATTAGCACAGGCGGAAAAATTTCTTTTTATGACCCGTCTTGGTATGAGACTTCAGACGTTAGCGTTTTATGGATTATTTTAGCGGCTTCGTTGTGCCTCTTGATAAGTAAACAGGGAAGTTATTGGATTGCAGGTATTTTCAGTGGCTATTTTACAATTGTCGGTTTGATTCACATATTTTTGAGAAAGATGACTTTGCTTGAAAGATGGCGAGCAATTCAAGAATATGAGGCAAATGTTTTTTTAGCATATGAAATTCAATGGCTTCTCGCAGGAATTATTTTTAGCGCAACAATTCTATATTTAGTTCGGGAATTTGCCCGTAAAAACTGTTTGTGAATGCGCGGAAGTTTAGATTTCGACGATTTCCCAAGCCGATTCGGTTTTCAAAAGTTTACTCATTAACGAAGCGTGAACCGAATGTCCGCTTTTTTCCGCTTTTAATTTGCCTAGAAACGGCATTCCGAGAAGTGCGAAATCGCCGATGATGTCGAGAATTTTGTGGCGGACGAATTCGTTTTCGTAGCGCAGGGAACTTTCGTTGAGCATTCCTTCGGGCGTGAGAACAATCGCGTTGTCGAGCGAGCCGCCCAGAGCTAAATTCGCTTTTCTGAGCATTTCGATTTCGGTCGTAAAGCCGAACGTCCGCGCTGAAGCGATTTCGCGCCCGAACGAGCCGTTTTTCATTTCAAAATTATATGTTTGACGATTGATTAACGGATGCGGAAAATCAATCACGCATTCAATTTCGTATTTGTCGGACGGTTCGATGCTCATTTTGCGGTCGCCCTGTTCATATTCGACTTTTTCGAGAACCTTCAAAAAATGTCGCGGCGCGTTTTGCTCTCTGATTCCGGCGCGTTCGATTAATTCCAAAAAGACTTCGCTCGAACCGTCGAGAATCGGAATTTCGATGCTGTCGAGATAGATAAAACAATTGTCTACAGCCGAGCCGCGCAAAGCCGAAAGCAAATGCTCGCAGGTTGATAAAACAACGCCTTTCCGCATTAAGGTCGTCGCGTAGCTGCAATGCGAAATGTATTCGACCGAAGCCGGAATCTCAAAATCGTCCAAATCGGTTCGCACAAAAATATAACCCGTGTTTTCCGGCGCAGGTTTCAAAGTCAAATTTACTTCAACGCCCGTATGAAGTCCGATTCCGCTTATTTCGATGGTTTTTGAAATTGTCGTTTGTTTCATTGAAAATTAATAAGCGAATTTAGTTATAACAAAGTCCGTGCCAAAATTTGCCAAACTGCTAAGTCGTTGAAAAATGAAGTCTGAAACCTGAAACCTGAAACCTGAAACCCGAAACTTTGTTGTAAATCGGCAACAAGCCTGTGGCACAATTTACTATTCGGCGTTTACCATTTACAATTTACAAATAGTTATGGGGGAGATTTTTTCAAAAAGAGGTTGCCGATGCCTGTAATTTCAATGTTTTATGGTGTCATCGTTTTAATGTACTATTTTGATAATCGGCAGCATCATCTTCCGCACATTCACGTTCGATACGGCGATGAAGAAGCCGTCATAACGATCCCCGAAGGTGGAGGTTATTGAAGGCACACTAAAAGCCGCGAAACTCAAGTTGGTTCAGGCTTGGATTGAAATTCACATAGAAGATTTGATGGCAAACTGGCAGCTTGCGGCAAACGGACAAGCCGTTTTTAAAATAGAACCTTTGCGTTAAATTTATGAAAAAGGTCGTTTCGGCAACAGCAAGTGATAATCATACTTTGATTTTGAGATTTAACGATGATTCGGTTCGGCGTTTCGATGTGAAACCTTATCTCGACAAAGGAATTTTTAATCAGCTAAAAGATTTAGATTATTTTAAAGATTTTAAAATTGTTTTCGGCACGGTGCAATGGAAAAACGAACAGGATTTTGCGCCGGAAACGCTTTATTTTGAAAGTGTCGAAATCGTTACCGAAGATTTAGCAAAAGTTTAATTTATGGCAATACAAACCGCCGGGCAAAAGCCGGTTAAAGCGACAAAAATCAGAGTGGAAAATCAGGCGAAATTTGAGCTTCCAAAGGATACGGAAGCTCAAATCGCTAAAATGCTGGACTTTCTCCCGTCCGAACATCAGCGCGGACTCGAAAAAATTCGTCTGGTAAATTTTATCAACGATCCGCGACTTAAAAATATGGACGTTCCCGTAAAAGGCGATCTTCCGGGACTTTATCATCCGAAAGTCGGGAATCAGAATGCGTGGCTCGAACTTTCGATGGGCGCGCTTTTGCAGCCGACCGAAAATTTTTCCAAACGCTGGATGGCGAAATCTTCGTTTAAGGGCAATCTCGCCGGACTGATTTTTTCGCTCGTCGGTCAGCATTATTATTTAACGCTCCGACATTCGGTCAAAAAGCAAAGCCTCGAACCGCAGATTCGTCAATATGCCGAAAAAAACCTGAAATCGTGGAGCGAAAAACAACAGGTCAATAATTTTCGGACGAAAATGTTTAAGCCTTTGCGCCCGTATATCGAAAAATGGGCGAAATGGCTGAACAAAAAAGCCGTCGCAGCGCAAAAGAAAAACTGATTGAAATAATTTCGCCTTTTCCGATTGGCTCAATTTTTTAACCTCAAATGACCGAATAAAATATGAACGAACAAGCCGCGCAAACGGTCAGCGAAAAAATCGGGGAAACCGTTAAAGCGGCGGAAGAAACAGTTAGGAATCCGTTCATCAAAAAAATTGCCCGCTTCGGTTTTTATGCGAAAGGATTTCTTTTTATCGTCATCGGAATTCTCGCCGTAATGGTCGCCGTCGGGCAGAAAGGCGGCGAATTGGCTGATCCGTCCGGCGCACTCGAAGCGATTGCCGCAGTGCCTTACGGCAAATTTTTACTGGTGATTTTCATCGTCGGCGCAATCGCGCACGGTGGCTGGAATATTTTGCGCGGCGTTGCTGACGTTGATAACGCGGGCGATGATTGGCGCGGAATTATCAAAAGAATCGTCGCCGCCGGAATCGGAATTTTCTATCTCTTTTTAGCGGCGACGGCAGCCGACATCATCATCTCGGTCCGCGCCGCCGATCGGGGCGGCGCAGTTCAGCGAACGATAGCGACGATTATTCTCGCGCTGCCGCTCGGTTCGATTTTGATGACGGTCATCGGACTCATCATCATCGGCACGGGATTTCACCAATTTTATAGTGGCTTGACGGGCAAATATCAGGAATTTTTCAAGTTGCGCGTTCTCAGCGACAATCAGAAGCGTGTTATTAATTGGCTGGGCTTTTTCAGTTTTACGGCGCGGGCTTTGATCTTAGTTTTGATGGGATATTTTTTTATTTCGGCGGCGTTTTATTTTAATCCGAACGAAGCCGCCGGAATTGATCGCGCTCTGGCGGTTTTAGCGCAGCGTAATTACGGGAAAATTATATTATTCGTGACAGCGGCGGGATTGATTTGTCATGGTGTTTTGTCGCTTTACGAAGCGAAATTTCGCCGCGTTAGTTAGAAAAATATTTAGAAATAACAATGAATCATTGGCTTATAAAACAAGAACCGGAAAAATATTCTTTTGATGATTTACTTAAAGACGGCGCGACCGATTGGACGGGTGTGCGAAATTTTCAAGCGCGAAATAATCTGTGCGGGATGCGAACCGGCGACAAAGTTTTGTTTTACCACTCGGTTTCGGAAAAAGCCGTCATCGGTTTAGCCGAAGTTTCGCGCCAACAGTTTCCCGATCCGACCGATGAAAAATGGATTGCTGTCGAGATAAAACCGATTGAAAAATTTGCAAACGCGGTGACTTTAGATGATATTAAAAACGAAAAATCTTTGGAAAATATCGCTTTGATAAAGCAATCGCGGCTTTCCGTAATGCCTTTGTCGAAAACGGAATACGAAACCATTCTGAAATTAACCGAATAAAAATTATGCTGAAAGAAGCCGTCGCTTATTACCACGAACTGTTAAACGATTACGATTTAGCCGAATCATCGCGTCGAGCATTAGATGAGGGATTGGAACGAAACCGTTTGATTTTCGGCGGTCGCCGCCTTTCGCCATATTTGCGTCCGCATTTTGTGACGGAAACGGATTGGCGGCGCGTGACGGTAATCTGTGAAACGATCTGGTCTGCGCTGCAAAAAGTAAAGGACGCGGCAATCGAAAACGACGTGCTTTTGGACGAACTCGGAATTACGGAAATCGAGCGCGAACTGGTTGCCATTGACCCGAAATACCGGCAGGTTTCACCGACGGCGCGGCTCGATTCGTTTTTGACCGAAGACTCTTACAGTTTTGTCGAACTCAACGGCGAAAGTCCGGCGGGAATCGCTTACGCAGATTCGGCGACGGAAATTTTTATGGATTTACCCGTGATGCGTCGTTTTGTCGAACGCTACGATGTGCGCGGTTTTGAAGGCAGACCGAAAATGCTGCAAGTTTTGCTCGACGCTTACGAAGAATTTTTGGGGCGCAAACCGGAAAAAAATCCGGTCATTGCCATCGTTGATTTAAAGGATTTGCCGACGCAAAAGGAGTTTGAATTATTTAAGGATTATTTTGAATCGAACGGCTACACTTCGATTATTTGTTCGCCCGATGAACTCGAATTTACGGATAACAGATTAATCTGTAAAGGCGTTGAGATTGACATCGTTTACAAACGTCTTTTGGTCAATGAATATTTGCCGATTATTAAATCCGCGCCCGCGCTTTTGAATGCGTATCGCGCCGGAGCAATTTGTATGGTCAACAATTTTCGCTCGAAGCTCGTTCACAAAAAAGCGATTTTCGCCGTTTTGACGAATGAAAAATACGCGCACCTTTTCGATAAAAGCGAACTCGAAGCGATCAAAGCGCACGTTCCGTGGACGCGCTCTTTTCGTGAAGAAAAAACTTTTAATCAAGATGAGGAAATCAATCTGGTCGAATGGACGCGCGAAAACAAAGGCAAACTGGTTCTAAAACCGAACGACGATTACGGCGGACACGGAATTTATATCGGCTGGATTTCCGATGAAAATGAATGGGAAGAAGCGATAAAAATCGCGCTCGAAAACGGCGATTATCTTGTGCAGGAGCGCGTCAAAACTTCAAAGGAAATTTTTCCGATGCTTTTTGGTAATTTAGGCGAAATAGCAATGATCGAGCAGCTTGTTGACCTCGACCCGCTGCTTTTCGACGGCGTTGTTGGTTCAGCGTTTACGCGCCTTTCATCGTCGGAACTGGCAAATGTCTCAAGCGGCGGCGGAATGGTTCCGACTTTTATTATCAAAGAAAAAAACAGCGATTCAGATTAAATTAACGGATAAGTTTTATGAAAAATTCTGTAATGACAGTAGTTTTAGCGATTGCGGCATTCGCCTTTTGTAGTTGGAATTTCTCAAACGAAACCAAAGCGCAAACCGAAGCTACGCTTTTCACGTTGGCTGAAAAACCGCAAAGAAAAAACGACGCGGAAAAGTTTTCGGTCGCCTCAGTGCGCGAAAGTGTAATAGAAATCAATCTGTCGAATTTGAAAACTGCCGAAACGCCGCGATTAAGTTTTCCGCTGTTCGACGGAAAAATTTATGAAGCGGTGCGGGAAAGTTTGGAAGTTCGCCGAACAGATGATTTCACCTGGCGCGGAAAAATAACGCGGGACAAATTTAAAGGCGACGTGATTTTGACCTTCAAAGCCGGAATGGTTGCCGGTTTGATCTACGCGCCGGAAGCGGTTTATGAAATAATCCCGAAAGGCGGCGAACAAATTTTAGTCGAAATCAATCAGCAACTTTTCCCGGAGTGCGCCGGTGATATACAAGGCGAAAAGAGTCAAATAAATTCAAGCAAAACCGCAATCGCCGGCGCGGATTCCGGCGATAGAGTTGATGTTTTAATTCTTTACACGACGGCGGTAAAAAATTCGCTCGGCGGCGAAACGCAAGTCCAAACTTTTGCTCAACAAGCGATTGACGCGACAAATACGGCTTACATTAACAGCAAAATCCGGCAGCGCGTCCGCCTCGTACAGGCGCAGGAAACGGCAATCGTCGAAACCGGAAGTTTAGGAACGGAACTTTCCGCTTTACGCACCAATGCCGAGGCTGCGGCTCTGAGAAATACTTATAACGCCGATTTGGTGGCGATGCTTTCAAATTCGACGGATAATTGCGGAATCGGTTATTTAATGGGCGGCGCAAACGGAAATTCCAACAACGGATACACCGTCACATCGCGCGGCTGCGCGGTCGGAAATCTGAGTTTCGCGCACGAACTCGGACACAATATGGGAAGTCAGCACAATCCCGAAAACGGCTCAAACGCGACTTACCCTTTCAGTTACGGGCATTACGTCAATAGTTCGTTTAGAACCGTAATGTCTTACGTTGATCCCTGCACGTCGGGCTGCACGCGCCGACCATATTTTTCAAATCCGTCAGTTTTGTTCAACGGCTTTCCGACCGGAATCGAAAATCAACGCGACAATGCGCGTTCGATAAACTCGACCGCCGATGCGATTGCTAATTACCGAGTAAGCGGAACGAGTCTGACATTAAATAATTACAACGGCGGTGAAGCGATTCCGCGACAAATTTCAAGAACAATCAATTGGTCGTCGGAAAATGTGAACAACAACGTGAAAATAGAACTTTCACGCGACGGCGGCACAAACTGGGAAACTCTAATCGCCGACACCATAAACGACGGTTCGGAAATCATCAGAATCATCGGCAGACCGACGCGGCAAGCCCGTTTCAGAATTGTGAGTCTCGACAACCCGATGGTGAGCGATTCGAGCGTGAAAAACATTTCGATTCGGTAAGTTTATGAAAATCCGAAAGCTACAACTGAAAAATATCGGCGTTTTCGATGACGAAACGATTGAGTTTCAGCCTTGTCCTGTGAAGGATAAAGCTGAAATTCATATTCTCACAGGTCAAAATGGAAGTGGAAAGACTACGATTTTAATGGCTTTGGCAAACTCCTTTACTAATTTTTCAACTGATACAGTAAATAAATCTCTATATAAAAGATTAAATTATAAAAATAAAAGAAGTGAACGAATTGAGTTTGAAGATTTTAAAAAGTATTTTTGTCGTCTGAAAGTTGGGTTAGAAGGCAATGCAATTATTAAATTGGATTTAATAGAAGGTTCCGATTTTTCTGTTTATTTTTCACACGGAGATATAATAAACGAGGAGATAAAGGGTTACTTACAATATATAAAATATTCTAACGATTTTGAAAATCTAAAACTTAGTTTTGCCCCATTCGCATTTTCGGGTTACAGACATATACAAAGTGAAAGAATAGAGGCAATCAAAGAGCCTAAAGATTTCAATCCTTTATCCCAATCACTCGAATTTGTTAAAGATTATAATCAAGAGAATCAATTAACAATCAATCAACTAATTGCAAATAACATCTCAAAGAGCGCGATTGAAAAAGGACGAAATGAAGAAAAATCAAAAAGATTTGCAAATGTCATTGATACAGTTGAGAAAGCAATTTTTGACATTACAAATTGGAAAATAGAGTTTGATATAGAAACTGAGCCAACTAAATTAATAATAAAAATCAATGGAGAAGAATTAGATTTTGATGGTTTGCCTGATGGTTTACGCTCTTTAATTAGTTGGATTGCTGACTTACTTGGCAGAGTTGATTTGCTGAAATGGCAAGATGATTTACCAATTTTTGAGAAGAATTTGATTTTATTCCTCGACGAAATCGAAGTGCATCTGCATCCGGCTTGGCAGAGAAAAGTTTTGCCCGTCGTGCAGAAACTTTTCAAAAACTCGCAGATTTTTGTTTCCACACATTCGCCGTTTGTCGTCAATTCGGTTGATGATGCTTGGGTTTATAAATTGGAACTCGAAAATGGTAAGGCGCGAGTTGCCGAAATTGTAGAATCCGAAAACAGTAACAGCATCACACAAGTTTTAAGGGAAGTTTTCGGAATAGAGGAATGGTTCGGATTAGAAGTGCAAAATAATTTTGAAAGATTTAAAGAACTCAAAAACAAAATTATCTCTAACGGCGCGGATGAAAACATCGAAAAGGAACTTTTGGAAAAAGGTAAAATTCTTGCTGATGAACCCAACGACCAGCTAAAACAAATAATCAGAAAAGACCTTGAAGAATTAAGCGAAATAAAGAACAAACCTTATACTTTATGATTAAAGTGGAAAGAATTGATTCTCCAAAATGTCTGATTGATAATTACAAAAAATGGGGAACGGAACTCAAAGCGCATTGGGAGGTTAATCCGAATTATAATTTTCATTGGCACGGCATTTATGATGAAACTACTGACGCTTTATTTACAATGACAGACAATCATTGTTCGTTTTGTGATATTCAGCCGTTGAAACAATCGGGTGCGACCATCGAACATTTCAAACCGAAGAGAAAATTTCCGTTGCTTGCATACGTTTGGATAAATCTTTTTTACTGCTGTACAAATTGCCAGAAAAAACTTGCTGAGTTCAATGATAAATGTAAGCCTTTAAAACCGACCAAGTAAACTACGATTTCAACTATTATTTTAGAATCGAAGAAACAATTGAGGAAGTTTTTATTCGACTGAATCTCGAGCGTTCGGCGGAAGAACAAAAAAGAGCAGACGAAACAATTAGACTTTACGGGCTGAATAAGTTTGCCAGACCCGAAGCAAGAAAGGCGGAGTTGAATGATTACAGAGAAGATATTAGATTAGGAAAAAACAAGAACAGAAAATATTATTCATACAGATTTATTCTGGAATGACTCAAGTTTATCTTTAGCGTGAACGAGTTTATCTCCGACCGCAATCGTTATCACCCAAATCAGCCCGACCGCGTAACCGGCGACGACATCGCTCGGATGATGAACGCCGAGATAAATGCGCGAAATTCCGATTAGCAAAATCATAACAACTGCCGAAATCCAAACTATTATTTGCTGCCAGCGTTTGTCGGTGCGCTCGGACAGAATTTCCGCCAACGCGCCGTAGAAACAAAACGCGGCGAGCGAATGACCGCTCGGGAAACTGTAAGACGCGGGCAGAATCGTATCGAAAAAAGGTTCGGGGCGGGCGCGGCGAAAAGCGAGTTTGAGAAGAACGAGCAAAACGGTTGCGCCGATAGTTGTAATGGTAAAAAGTGTCGCGCCGCGCCGGTGTTTTCGCAGATAAAGTGCGATGACGGTGACAACTCCGAGAATGCCCAAAAATAAAGTCGAGCCGAGAAAACTCGCTAGTTGCATCAATAATGTCAGCGCAGGAAAGGCAAATCCGTGAACGAACTCGCGGACGGATTCGTCAAAGCGGCGCGTGTCGCCGTCGAGCATTTCGCCGGACAGCCAACCGAAAAAAAACAGTGCGGCGATTGCCGACAACATCCCGACAAACAAAAGCGAACCGAGCGCGAGCCGCAAACTGCCGAAAAATCTGATGATGCGGCGCAGGATATAATTGATTTTAGACATCAGTCAAAAGGTAAAATATTAAAGTCGAAGTTGAGAAGTAAAAACACTTGAACTCAATCTTAACGATTTTAACAGGCTTTTGGCGCGGCAAAAAATCTTGTGATATTTTATTTATGTCCAAGGCATTTTTTATAAACTCAAAATTTTAAGCGTAAATTCCAAAAAGTCTTAATGAAAAATCAAAAGAAAGCCCGCCTTTTAGAGTTGACCGACGAATATCTGCGTCTCGAACGCAAATTAAAACTTGGCGGCGGCGCGGAAAAAATCGAAAAGATTCACCGTCAGGGAAAATTAACGGCGCGGGAACGAATTGATTTATTGTTCGACAAAGACGAATACCAGCAGGAAATCGGGCTTTTGATCGCTTATGACGAATATAAAGGTCAAGCTCCGGCGGCGGCGGTCGTTACTGTAATCGGAAAAATAAACGGTCGCGAGTGC
>JALYQJ010000188.1 GCA_030855875.1 Acidobacteriota bacterium | reverse complement strand
AATTCGACGACCGTCGTGTCGCAGCCGAAGCGCGAATAAACACTCGCAAATTCCACGCCGACTGCGCCCGAACCGAGAACAATCATTGATTTCGGGACGCTGTTTAATTCTAAAATCTGGTCGGAATTGACGATTTGTTTGCCGTCGGTTTCAAAGCCGGGAATTGGACGCACGACCGAACCCGTTGCGATAATTATGTTTTTCGTTTCAATCGTTTCCGTCTTGCCGCCGTCGAGCGCGACTTCGACTTTGCCTTTTCCGGCGATTTTGCCGAAGCCGTTGAAAACCGTGATTTTGTTTTTCTTCATCAAATACGAAACGCCCGCCGAGTTTTTCGCCACAACATCCGATTTATATTTTTGAACGCCGTTCCAATCGAAGCTCAAATTTTCGACTTTTAATCCGAACTGCTCGAAATGTCCGGCTTTTTCGTAAAGATGCGCCGCGTTTAATAACGCCTTCGTCGGAATACAGCCGCGCAAACCGCACGTTCCGCCTAATCGCGCGTCTTTTTCCTTTTCGATAATCGCCACTTTCAAACCGACCTGTGCGCCGCGCACCGCCGCCACGTAACCGCCGGGACCCGAACCGATAATACAAACGTCAAATTGTTCTGCCAATGTCTTAACCTCTTTTAATTATAATTTTATGAAATTGCAAAAGATTTATTATAAGAATTTAATCGCTTTCCCGCTAGTTTGCCGGTTGGAAGTTGCGCTAAACTGTAAAAACTATGGAACACACCAAAGAATTTTTAGCATTGGCGGAAGCGGCGCGTGAACGAGTCGAAGAAATTTCGGTCGCCGAAGCGCGGGAAAAAATCGAAAACGGCGCGGCTTTAATTGACGTGCGCGAAGACAACGAATTTGAAGCCGGACACGCGAAAGGCGCGATCCATTTAGGGCGCGGCATTATCGAACGTGATATTGTCGGCAAGTTCCCGGACAAAAACACGGAACTCGTTTTATATTGCGGCGGCGGTTTCCGTTCGGCACTAGCGGCTGTAAATTTACAAAAAATGGGTTACAAAAATGTACTTTCGATGGCGGGCGGCTGGACGGCTTGGACGGAAGCCGATGCGCCGGTCGAATAAAGATTCAAGATTCAAGATTTAAGATTGAAGAATTTAAATCCTGAATCCTGAATCCTGAATCTTAAATCCTGAATCTTAAATCTTAAATCCTGAATCCTGAATCTTAAATCCTGAATCTTGAATCCTATGAGTTTTGAAACGCACGATGCGCGGGAGCGCACAAAGGAAATACAGGCTGAATTTGCCGAGAAAGGCGATGCGCTTGGCTGGTTTGACGCGCTTTATCGGGAAGCGGCGGGCGACAATGAAAGAATTCCATGGGCTGATCTTGAGCCGAACAAATTTCTGCGCCGCTTTGCCGAACAGACGAACTTGCAGGGAAATAATCGAAAGGCTCTGGTCGTCGGCTGCGGTTTGGGTGACGATGCGCGTTATTTATACGATCTCGGTTTTCGCGTGACGGCGTTCGACATTTCGCGGACGGCGATTGAATGGGCGCGAAAATTACATTCAAATACTGACATCAAATTTTACACCGCCGATTTGTTTGACGCGCCGAAGGAGTGGTTCGCGGCGTTTGAGTTCGTGCTGGAAGTTTATACGATTCAGCCTTTGCCGCTCGAAATGCGTCCGCAGGTGATTGACGCAATCGCCAATTTCGTCGAGTTTCGCGGCAAATTAATCGTCGTCACGCGCGGACGCGAAGACGACGAAATTCCGCTCGAATTGCCGTGGGCGTTATCGCGCAAAGATTTGTCGCGTTTTGAAGTCAATCGTTTGCAGCAAATACATTTTGAAGAAATGTTCGGTGACGAGGAAGAACCGATCAAGAGATTTGTCATCGAATACGAAAAAAATTAGAGCAAATTCAGGCTGATTCTTAACCTGAATTTTAAAAAGGGAAAAATGTCAGGATGTTTTTATTAAAGGTTTTCGGTAAAATCAAAAAACAGCCGAAAACTTGAACGAGAGGAATAAATACGAAAATGTCAGAAGCAGCCAAACAAGATAAAAACACGCGCATTGAAACTGATTCGATGGGCGAAATTGCGGTCGAAACGGATAAATATTGGGGAGCGCAAACCGAACGCTCGCTGCATCATTTCGACATCGGTTTCGACCGGATGCCGCGCGAGATGATTAGTTCTTCAGGAAGAAAGAATTGAAGCAAATTAGCTTTTCAAAATGTTAAAGGGAAAAGGCGTCAATTAGAAGGATAGGTAGTTGAATATAAAAGACAATATGTATTAAATTAAGCACGATTCTAAGAAAAGTCTATTATGCCTTATGACATTATCAACTCACAGGAAAATTAAGGTCTTTTATTCATATTCACACAAAGACGAAGGATTACGCGATAAATTAGAAGAACATCTTTCACTCTTGAAAAGACAAGGTTTTATTGCGGAATGACAC
>JALYQJ010000374.1 GCA_030855875.1 Acidobacteriota bacterium | reverse complement strand
GTGACAATCGCGCTCGCCGCAGTTTCGGCGTGCGTTAATCGCCCCGACACGGATCAGCAGGTGAATCCGGGCGGTTATTCGGGCGAAAGAAATTTACAATCAAATGCCAACGCCGGAACACATTCGGGCAGCCATTCGGAAACAAGCGGCGCAAATGCGGGCGTTTTAACGGAAGTTCCGCGTCCGCAGAAAATTACGGAAATGATGGCGCAGCGCGGCGCACAGGACGAAGCCCAGCCGACGTTGCAAATTGTCGAACCGGCAGCGAATTCGACTGCCAATAGTTCGACTGTAAAAGTAAAACTCAATCTTTCCGGCGATTTAAAAGGCTACAAACCGATGATGGATGCGGCGACGAAAATGGGCAATCACATTCACGTCATTCTGGATAATCAGCCGTATGAAGCCTTCTATAATCTCGACGGCGAATTTGAACTGCGAAACGTTGCCGACGGCGAACACACTTTGCGCGTTTTCCCTTCGCGCCCGTGGCACGAAAGCTATAAAACCGACGGCGCGTTTCAGATGGTTAAATTCAACGTAAAAAACGGCGGCGCGGACGCGGCTAAACCGGCGACGACCAATGCCGGACAAACGATGGCAAACGCCAATTCGTCCGCCGCGCCCGAAGGCAAAGAAATGCAAAAAACGACGGCGGGCGCAATTGACGCGGGCAAGCCGCTTTTAACTTACAGCCGACCGAAAGGCGAATACAAAGGCGCGGATGCCGACACGATTATGATTGATTTCTGGCTCTCGAACGCCAAACTGCAAGGCGACGGCGGCGAATACCGTGTGCGTTATTCGGTTGACGGCGGCGAAGCGAAATACACAGACAAATGGCAGCCGATCTGGCTCTCCGGCTGGACGAACGGAAAACACAGCGTCAAAGTCGAATTGGTTGATAAAGCCGGAAATGTCGTTGACAACGGCGGCTACAATTCGACGACGCGCGAAATCACGATTGTGAAAGATGCGCCGACGGGTGCCGCAACTCCGCATTCGCCAACCAATGCCGCACATTAATTAAAAGACAACCAGCTAAAACACAGAAGTGAAAAGCGAAAAGCGAGAAAAATAGACGCTTTTCGTTTTTCACAAACTTGCAGTTACGTCCTTTTTCTTCTAACCTCACATAATCAAAAAATTTTATAAAAACTTGTTTGGAGACGAAATTTAATATATGCGACGTGATACGACTTCGTGGTTTAGCCACAATCTCGGAATGGAAATGCCGCTCGTGGCTTACGGACACAGCGGATTTCCGCTGTTGATGTTTCCGACTGCCGCCGCCGATTATCTCGAATATGAAAGATTTTATTTGATTGACGCGATTAAGGAATTTATCGAAAAAGGTTTGATTCGCGCTTATTCGATAAATTCGGTTAATCGTTACAGTTTATTGAACAAAGAATCGCATCCGGCGTGGAAGGTCGAGATGCTTTCGCGTTACGACAAATATATTATGGAAGAGGTTTTGCCGCTGATTCGCAACGAATGCGGTCAAGAAGCAAAACCTTTGACGACCGGCGCATCGCTCGGCGCACTGCTTGCGGCAAACACATATTTCAAACATTCCGACGAGTTTCGCGGCGTGATTGCGATGAGCGGAAGCTACAATATTTACAATTATCTGGAAAGTTTTTATGACGATAACGTCTATTTCAACAACCCGATGATGTATCTGAAAAATTTGAACGACGATTATCATCTGCCGCGACTCAGACAAGCCGATTCAATCGTCATCGCAACGGGACAAGGCTCGTTTGAGGCTCCCGACCGCAGCCGCGAATTCTCCGCGCTTCTGCATTCAAAAGGAATTCCGCATCTTCTTGACGTTTGGGGTCACGATGTCAATCACGATTGGGTTTGGTGGCGCAAAATGCTGCCGTATTATTTGGGCAAATTTTGCGGCATTTAAAAGATTTAGCCACAAAAAGGCACAAAAAACTCAAAATAAAAATAAGATAATAGGACGCAGATAAACGCGGATTAAGCGGATTTGCACGGATAATTTTTATAAAATAAATCCGCGAAAATCTGCCGAATCCGCGCTATCCGCATCCTATTTCCTTTCTGTTTCGTCTTATTATTTTTGAGTTTTTTGTGCCTTTTTGTGGCTATATTTTACAAAACTGCGAGTTCGCAGACGAGCATTTCGATTTGCAGACGCGAACCGGCGTTTCCGCCGCCGCCTTTTGACGTTTTTATCGCCACGTCCGCTTCGGCGATTCTACGCATAATCCGCGAAAACTGCGCCGAGTCGGTGCGCCGCGCCGTTGCTAGAAAATCTTCCTGCTTGTTATACGGCAGACGCATAATCCGGGCTACTTCTTTGCGCTCGGTGCCTTGATTCATCATTTCTTTTGCCAGAAACAGACGGTGAAAATTGTTGGCGATCAAGCCGAGGAGCATCAGCGGTTCGCCGCCGTCATCAAGGATTTTTTTCAATGTGTGCAAAGCCCGCGTTTTATTTTTGGCGATGAGATGATCGGTCAAATCAAAGTTGGAAATCTCGCGCGAATTCGTTACTAGAGACTCGACGAGTTCGTAAGTTATCAATTTGTCGGGCAGCGCGGCAACGGCGAGTTTTTCCATTTCCGAAGTGATTTTACGTGCGTTTGCGCCGATTAAACCGATTAAATGATTCGCGGCTTTGTCATCAATATCGGCGTTTTGCTCTTTCGCTTTGTCCCGAATCCATTTTCTTAATTCAATGTCTTCGAGCGCGGCAAATTCGACGGCAACCGTGTTTTCAATCAACAGTTTCGACATTTTACGGCGTTTGTCGAGTTCGTCGGCGACGAAAATCACGACGGAAGTTTGGGCGGGGCGTTTCAGATATTTGGTTAAAACTTCTTCGTAATCTTCTTTGAGATTTTCTTTTGCGCCGGTTGCCGAAATTTTCACGTCGGTAATTCTAACGACGCGCCGTGCAGCAATCATTGGCAACTGCTCGGCGGCGGCGAGCGCGTATTGCAAATTGTCCGATTGATTTAAGCTAAATTCGTTTTCGTTAAAATCCCTTAGGGAAGCGTCGCCGAAAACAAAATCGGCAATCGTTTTCGCCGCCAAATCGCGCAGAAAAGTTTCCGCGCCGAAAAGCAGATAAACCGGCGCAATTTCGCGCTTTTTCAAATGACTTCTTAAATCTTCCCGTGACAAAATCGCCATACTAAAATTATTTCTTTTCTTCCTTCACGCCGATTCCGTTGACAAATGTTGAAACGACCGATTCGGCAAAGGCTCGCGCCATTCGTTCGACCGCTGGGTCTTCTTCATTGAAAAATGAGCGCGGGTCTTGGGAAAACTCGAATGAATCGCGGAAAATGAAGTTTTGATTGTCGTAGAGAATTTTGTTGTTGTCCAAATCTCTGATCGTCACCGCCGCGACAATCGTCACTTCGTAAACGCGGGCGCGACCTTCGCGGTCGAGCAGAACGCCGGTAAACGAAAAATCGCGGATCGTGCCTTCGATTGCCGCGTCCGCGCCCGTCAAATTTCCCTGCACTTTCAAACCGTTGCCGCGCCGGATTATTTCCTTGATAACGGCTTCGGTGAACCGCGATTCGACGCGATAGCGCAGACCTCTGGCTTCAAACTGAAACGCGGGAACGGCGATTGTTTTGATATTTTTCGGCAACCCGGAATTCGTCACCGGCTTGTAGCATTCGGTAAAACCGGAAACAAAAAGAAAAATACTGAAGATCACAAATAAACGAACAAATTTCATATTTTATTTTTAATAGCTTCAACTGTTTTGAGCGTTTCAATCGTGGCTTTGACATCGTGAACGCGAACGATATTCGCGCCGTTCCAGACGGCAATCGCCGCGCTCGCCAGACTGCCGTTAATTCTTTCGTTTGGTAAAACGCCGCCCGTGATTTTTCCGATGAACGATTTGCGCGACGCGCCGACGAGCATCGGGAATTCGGAAAATTCATTTACGAGTTTATCAAGTTTTGCGATAAGTTCTAAGTTTTGCTCGAAAGTTTTGCTGAAGCCGATTCCGATGTCGAGCGCGATTTGTTCGGGCGTTACGCCAAAATTTTTCGCCGTTTCAATGCTCCAGCGAAAACCTTCCGAAACTTCCCGCATAATATTTTCGACCGGCGCGAGTTTATGCATCATTTCAAAAGTGCCGCGCAGGTGCATTAAAATCAAACCCGTTTTACGCCGCGCCGCAACTCCGGCAATTTGCTCGTCAAACCGCAAACCGGAAATGTCGTTAATAATTTCCGCGCCCGATTCGACGGCTTTTTCGGCGACTTCCGCTTTGCTCGTGTCAATCGAAACGGGAACATCAAAGCGTTTGACAATCGCTTCGATAACGGGCACGACGCGACGGATTTCTTCTTCTTTTGAAACTCGCGCACTATTCGGGCGCGTAGATTCACCGCCGATGTCGAGAATATCCGCGCCTTCTTCGACGTATTTTTCCGCTTGCCGCAGCGCGTCATCAATCGAATAAAACTTTCCGCCATCGGAAAAACTGTCGGGCGTAACATTCAAAATCGCCATTATCAAAGTTTTCTCGCCGTAATTGATACGTCTTTTTGATGTTCGCCAAATTTTTTGCATTTTTCTATGTAACAAATCAAACGGCTTGAGCGGCGGCAAAACCGGAAGCCCACGCCCATTGGAAATTATAGCCGCCGAGCCAGCCCGTCACGTCCGCGACTTCGCCGATAAAATAAAGTCCCGCGCATTTTTTGGCTTCCATCGTCTGCGAGGAAAGTTCGTCGGTCGAAACCCCGCCGCGCGTCACTTCGGCTTTGTGAAAACCTTCGGTTTCGACGAATTTTACTTGCCAACCGTTTAGATTTTCGGCGATGCGTTCGCGCTCTCGTGCGCCGATTTGATTAATCGGTTTGTTTGGAAAAGATTCAGCCGTGAAAATCTCGGCGAAACGGTTCGGCAGAAAACGGCTCAGAAAATTATCGAGATTTTGTTTATTTGTTTGATTGCGTTCTAAAATTTCGAGCGCGTCCTCGTTCGGCGTTAAATTTATCGAAATCGTTTCGTCTTTGCGCCAGTAGTTCGATATTTGCAAAATTGCCGGACCGGAAAGCCCGCGATGGGTGAAAAGAATATTTTCCCGAAACGCCTGATTGCCCGTCGAAACAACCGCGTCAACCGAAACTCCGGCAAGCTGCCCGAAGTTTTTCGTGTTTTTCTCGAAAACGAGCGGCACGAGCGCGGGCTGCGGTTCTATGATTTTCAAGCCGAATTGTCTTGCGATTTTCAAGCCGAAATCCGTCGCGCCGATTTTCGGAAACGAAAGTCCACCGGTCGCAATCACCAGACTTTCCGTGACGAAACTTCCCTGATTTGTTTCAATTTCAAAACAATTTCCGCCGCTTTCTCCTACTTTTTTTTCTACTTTTTTAACCGAACAACCCTCGCGAATCTCGACTTTCGCCTTCGCGCATTCGGCGAGCAGCATTTCGACGATTTGACGTGAACTTTCGCGGCAAAAAAGCTGTCCGAGTTTTTTTTCGTAAAACGCTATATTATGTTTTTTGACGAGTTCGACAAAATCCTGCGGCGTGTAGCGAGCCAAAGCAGATTTGCAGAAATGCGGATTTTTCGAGATAAAATTTTCCGCTTTCGTGTGAATATTTGTGAAATTGCAGCGTCCGCCGCCGCTGATTAAAATCTTGCGCCCGACCTGCGCGTTATGTTCGACGACTAAAACTTTGCGCCCGCGTTTTCCCGCTTCGACCGCGCAAAAAAGCCCGGCTGCGCCCGCGCCGATAATTATTACGTCGAATTTCATTAAATCAAATAACGCGAGCGCAAAATATTCGCGTGATGACGAACGTGACCGACCATAATAAAGACGAGTGCGCGAACGGAAACTTCCGCGTTGCTGGCAATTCCGCCGCGTCGCCACATTTCATCGGTCAAACTTTTGAAAAATAAAATATTGGCGCGACGCAAAAGTGAAAATTCTTCCGCTAAATCAGCGAGTTGGCAAGCGTTAAAATCGGTATTTTCAACGTAATCGTCCTGCTCAAAACCTTCAATCGGCGTTTGGTCGGCGCGGGAAAACCGCAAAGCGCGATAAGCGAAAATCTTTTCGCCGTCGTTCAAATGCCCGATCACTTCCTTAATCGTCCACTTTCCCGCCGCATATGCAAACGCTCCTTTTTCTTCCGAAATACCGGCGAGAAAATCCTGCATTTCAGCTAATTGATGTTGCAAAGTTGCGACAATATCGGTTTCTTTGACGAGCGAAACGTAAGTTTCGTAATATTTTGCGTATTCGTTTTTTTCGGGTCGCTGCATATTTTTTACTTTTGATATGACTTTAAATATTATTTATTGATCATAAATTTTAGTCGTGAAAGAGGCTTTATTTATACAGATTCCGCAACAGGCTGCCTCAATCTCAAAATCGGCTGTAATCTGTGCAGCATTAGTTTTTGATATATCTACTTTTATTTCCGGTGTTCCTTGTCCTTCGATAATTTCACCAGATGAAACCGTCCATTTAAAGTTTATTTCATCACTGCCGCTTGAAATTTTAGCGGTAAAAATTAACGGTTTAATTTTATTGTATGTATATTCATTGCCATCAATAGTGATTACAGGGCAAAAACAATCTACCGCCATACGAAAATCTACTTCTGGAGATTCGGCACCATTTGGCTGAACCCAAAAGTCAATTTCAGTATCGTTGCTTAGATTACCGTCTTTTGAAATAACTCTTGCAGGTGAAATCTTATATTTTTTAATCAATAAATCACGAATATAATCATTTCGTTCATCTGCAATGTTTCTTTTTTCTTCACAAAAATCTATTTTTTCCTTAATTGAAGAGTAATAAATAATTACGCCTTTTGTTGTTTTCGGAAGTTTTCGCAAATGTTTGGCAAAGCGTTTCGTTTTTTCAGCCAGCAACTTCAAATTCGCGCCGGATTCTTCGCTGTATTCGTCAAATTTTATCGAATCAGATTTATTTTGTGAAAAGACAGTAAAACAAATTATCAAAGGCAGCGAACAAATTAAAACCAACGATTTGCCGAATCCTTTCATAATTTCACATTTTTCCATATTTATTTTATCACGCTTTCGGATGCGCTTTGTCGTAAACTTCGATTAGTTTTTCCATCGAAACGTGCGTGTAAATCTGCGTCGTCGAAAGCAGAGCGTGTCCGAGAAGTTCCTGAATGTCGCGCAAATCCGCGCCCGAATCGAGCAGATGCGTAGCGAAGGAATGGCGCAGACTGTGCGGCGAAATATCGTGGATGTCGGCGCAGAGTTTGATATATTTATCAACCATTCTTCCGACCGACCGCGTCGTGATGCGCGTTCCCTGATAATTGAGAAAAACCGCCTGATCGTCACGTTCAGTCAGCGGACAATTGTGCAGAAAATCAGCCCGCGCTTCGTTGAGATAAAACATCAAGGCTTGCAGCGACGGTTCGCCGAACGGCAGAATGCGCTGCTTTTTGCGCTTTCCGGTGACACGCACGAGTTTTTCGCGGAAATCAATATCCTTCAAATTCAAATTGACCAGTTCGCCGACGCGCATTCCCGTCGCGTAGAGAAATTCGAGAATT
The DNA here is from genome assembly GCA_030855875.1 of Acidobacteriota bacterium. GTDB lineage: Bacteria > Acidobacteriota > Blastocatellia > Pyrinomonadales > Pyrinomonadaceae > SXVE01. The sequence goes on along the minus strand of JALYQJ010000374.1, from coordinate 20,534 downwards.
GCGCGGTCGCGCTTGCCCAAATCTGTGTTCAAGTCGGGCGTTTCGATAAACCTTACGGCATCTTCAATCGAAAGATGATTCGGCAGTTTACGCTCTATTTTCGGCGTGGCGACGAGTTTCGCCGGATTTGTTTCCTGAATGCCTTCGCGGATGAGAAATTGAAAAAACGTCCGTAAAGACGCGAGTTTTCGCGCAATCGAAGTTTTCTTTTTGTTCAAACCGTGCAGAGAAGACATCCATTCACGAATCGTCAAATGGTCAATCTCGCTGACGGGAATATCTTTGACGCTGCCTTTCAGCAAAAGATATTCACGAAATTGCAGCAAATCGCTCGAATAATTTCGCAAAGTGTGTGTGCTGACGTTGCGCTCGTAGCGCAGATGTTGGAGAAACTGGTTTAGATAATCTTCAAGCATATTTAGCGTTAACTGCTAATTGTAAACGGTTACTCGTTATTTGCGAAACGAAACGGTTTAATCGTTTGGCGATTAGCAATTTACGGGTAATTGTTCGGATTTTCAACCGCCAAACTTTCGGCTTTCGCAGCATCGTTTAATTTGTCGTCGGCGCAGACAAAAATCAAAGGCGATGCGCCGACCGAAATTCTCGCATTATTCGCCGTCAAAGCCGCCGACAACTGAACCGCGTCGTAACCGCGCAAAGCATATTTTTCGGCTAAACCGGCAGCGCGTTCGATCACAACCGCGTCAATTTCTATTTTGAAAAATTTTCTTTGAAAAGTGCGGCGAAATCTTATTTTGGCTTTTGAAGTTTGAGTTTGAGAAAGGCTTTTGTTTTTCAATCTTCGCGTAAAAGCCGAAATCACTTCGGTTAAGGAGATTCGAGCGGCGTAAAAGCTGTTTCGAGAAGAACTGCGAAAAAGGCTAATCGTCCAATTAGTTCCGCCTTCTCGAACGTATCTTTTGACGATTGTGCTGCTGTCGAAAAAATAACCCGCCATTAATCTCTATCCTCGATTATTGTTTCCGAAAGAGATTTTCCTTTTATCTCAATCGGCTCGAAATCTTCGTCGGCTTTGTCCCAATCTGCGGGAATTTCGCTGATAACGCCTTTCGTTAAAAGCTGTTTTGCCGTATCTTCTTCGCTAATTAATCCGTTATCAGACAAATCCGTCGAAATGCGGTCGAAAATTTCCCTGCGCTCGAGTGGCGGAAGTTTTTGGATTTCCTGAATAATTTCCTGCGGTGTCATAATTTACCTCACATTTTTGGGAACGTAATAACCTTTTCTGGTTCTGACGGTTAAGTTTCGCCCGGTTTTGACCGAAAGCGAAATCGTGCGGAATTCCCCCGGTTTTTGCGCTTCCGATTCGGGATAATAGCTCAAAACGTATTGTTGGGCGAGTTCGGCGGAAATTTGGTCGAATGCGCGGTCGAGTTCGCGGTCGTCAATCGGCGAATAAACCGCGCCGCCGGTTTGTGCCGTAATATCCTGCATCCGGCGTTCGGCGGCGAGTGCGCGAATATTGGCGTTGCCGATGCGCTGTCCGGTTTGTTTGTAGTTTTCAAAGTCCTTTGTTTTGACGACGTAAACCTGAACATTCGCGGCTTGCACAGCTTTCATCGTTTCCTCAAACGTCGAATCGGAAATCGTGTCCTCGCCGTCGGAAACGATGACGATAACGCGCCTGCCGTCGGCTTCGCGCAAATATTCAGCCGCTTTGATTATTCCGTCAAGCAGCGCGGTCGCGCCCTGCGGAGCCGGAAAATTTTCGATTGCCTGAACGATTTGCGAAACGTCTTTCGTCAACGGCTGTTCCAGCCGCGTTCCGGTTGAAACCGAAAACAAGGCGGCTAAATCCTTCGACGGACGCAAAACGCGCTTAAAAAATCTTACGGCAGCCTTTTTTTCAAACTCGCGGGCAATCGTTACGCTCGAAGAATTATCGAATAAAAGCGCGAGTCGAACAGGCGTTTCCGAGCGCGAAATCTCGCCGATGTTTGCCGCCTCGCCGTCAATCAAAAGCGCGAAATCTTCGAGTTTCAGATTATCAACGGTTTGTCCGCCCGCGTCTAAAACCGAAACCGGAATCGGCACGAGCGCGGAATCAACCTTGATAATATCGTCGTCTTCAATTTTCGGCGTTGTGATTGTTGTCGCCGAAGGTTTGGAAACGGTTTGCGTCGGCATATAAACGACGCTCGGACGCGGCATTTCCTTTTTCGGCGACGGCGTTTCCGACGGTTTGACGCGCCCCGACTGCGCGAAAACCGTCGCGCTGAGAGTTAAAATAAAAATTGTGAGCGAAATTTTATGAACCATACCAATGTAAACCGTTTGGCAATTCGTCAGCCGAGAATTCAAAATGAATCACGCGCCGATGTTTCGGATTTAAGCCTGCCGAAGAAGAATGAACAAGCAAGGGACGTATTACTAAACAATCGCCTTTTTTGACGCTGCAAAGAGATGTTTCGTTTGCTTTTCGCACATTTATAATTTCCTCTGCATTCAAACGACCTATTTTATGAGATTTCGGAACGACATTTAACGCGCCGTTATTTTCATCGGCATCATCCAGATGAAATCGTAGTGTGAGCATTTTTTTCAAAATTTCAACCGGCGGCTGAACGTGATGAATTCCGACTTTTTCCGTCCAAGCTGTAAAACCTTTGACTTCGAGTTTTTCTCGAACGGCTATTGTCAAATCTTGATGCCACGGAACTTTCCAGTTTGCATCCGCTGTTTTGTCGAAATAAATCGCCCGAACAACTCTAGCGTCTTTGCCGAGAAAGTTTTCAGCAATTTCTCTTACCGTTCGGCTTTGTGAAAACTCTTGGACTGCCGGTAAAAGATTAAGCAAATCTCTAACGCCATAAACTCTTTCATCTTTTCGGTTGATTAATTTTGACGCTTTCAAATTTGATAAAGCATCAATCAAAGTGAGAATAATTTTTTCATCCAGAGTGTTTCTTACAATCAAAAAACCATTTTCTTCAAACTCGGCAAAAATTTGCTTCATAAAATTTAAGTAAAAATCAATTTCAAACCCGCGATCATCAAACCAAACGCTAAAACGCTCCGCAACACCAGCGAATTAAAATATTTGCTGCCCAGAGTCGCGCCGATAATTCCGCCGATGATTGCCGCGCCGACCCACAGCCAGACGTTCGACGGCAAGTTTGCTATTTGCGAATCTTTTCCCTGAAGCCAGTTTCCGAGAAGTCCCGCCGCCGAATTGACGAAAATAAACAGCGCGGAAATTCCGGCGGCTTTTTTCGTTTCCGTCCAATTCATCAAAAGCAAAATCGGTGTCAGAAAGATTCCGCCGCCGACACCGACGAGACCGGAAATCAGACCCAAAAACGCGCCGATCAGCAGACAAATACAGACGTTTGGCGCATTCGGTTCGCGTTCGGATTTCAAACTTATCGCCAGCCGAATCGCCGCCGCCATCAAAGTTACGCCGAGAATTATTTTGTAAACACTCGTCGGCAATTGAATCGAGCCGCCGACAAAAGCCATCGGAATCGAACCGATTGCGAACGGCAAAAAGATTTCCCAGTCGAAAAACTTGGCGCGGTAAAATTGGACGAACGCGATTGAAGCGACAAACAAATTCAGCGTCAGCGAAGTCGGGCGCGTCACCGCCGCCGAAATGCCGAACAAAGCCATCACCGCCAGATAACCCGACGCGCCGCCGTGTCCGACCGACGAATAAAGAACCGCGACGAAGAAAAGCGCGGCGACAATGGAAATTTCAGTTAATTCCATTTCAGATAATTTGCTGTAAAAATTGTCAGAAACGATACTTTTTTAAGCTGAAATCAATGATGATTCTTCGGCAAATTTTTCTATCCATTGTTTTTGCCCGGCGGTTTCAGGAACTTCGATGCCGCGCACAACACTTAATTGTCGGAAGGCTTCGCCTGGTTTAATTCCATACAAAACCATCAAAATTGCCGCCAACAACGGAGCGCGACCGATACTCTGACGGCAATGAATTCCGATATTTTTGCCTTTTGAAAGCGAATTTTTGAGTTTTTCGATTAAATCATAAAGTTTCTGATTCAGCTTCGGAACGCTTCGGTCTGTAACGGCAAACGCAATAAATTCGATTCCGTTCGCCTTACAAAACTCGGCTTCGCGTTCGAGTTCAAACGTCCGTGTTTCTTCCGCATCGAGCATCGAAACGATCACATCAAGCCCGGCATCCGACCAAGCTGCCGCCTCGTCTTCGAGCCAATCGCCGCCGCGCGGACGCGCCACCAACGCAATACGTCCGGGATGTTTTTCTTTCGTCCAAAAAACTTGAGTCTTCATTTTATTCTCTCCCAAATTTCACGCGGCAATTTATCAACATCAATGCCGCGCTCAATTAAAACTTTGATGCGATGATGTCCGTCCATCATTGTTCCGTCCGGTTTTGTCTTTAATGCGCCTTCTTGTTCGGGGTTTAATGATTCAAGTAAATCTTCGGTTGAAATCCGCCTGAAATATACCAGTTTTAATTCAATTAAAAGACTTTCGGTGTGCAAAAATTTTAACGGCGGCTGATTCATAATTTGGTGTTTCTCAATTTATGCTATTCAAGTTCCGAAAACGCGGAAAAGTTTTTACATGGCAGTCTTTGAGCAGCTTGTAAATTTGTTATTTTGCAGCCATTCGTCCCAATCTTTGAGCGCGAGTTCGACCTGAATATTATGGCGTTCGCGTTTGTTGCGATGCTTTTTGCGAAGTTCGAGCGGTAATTCTTCGAGCAAACCGAACGTGATGTTGACCGGCTGAAAATTTTTCGTTTCGACGTTGGAAACGTAGCGGCACAACGCGCCGATTGCCGAATTTGACGGAGCCGCAATCAAATCTTCGTTTCGCGCCATCCGCGCCGCGTTAATTCCGGTCAGCCAGCCGGTCCCGACCGATTCGATATAGCCTTCAACGCCCGTGATTTGTCCGGCGAAGAACAGTTTCGGATTTTTATACGTCTGCAAAGCCGCGTTTAGAATCTTCGGCGAATTGATAAATGTGTTGCGGTGAATTTGCCCATATTGCAGAAAATCAGCATTTTCCATTCCGGGAATCAAGCGCAAAACTCTCGCCTGTTCGCCGTATTTCAAATGATTTTGAAAACCGACGAGCGAATATGCGTCAGCCATCAGATTTTCCTGCCGCATCTGAACTGCCGCGTAAGGTTCGTAACCCGTTTTCGGCTCATATAAACCTTTCGGTTTCATCGGACCGAAACGCAGAGTGTCAACGCCGCGCCGGGCGATTTCTTCAATCGGCAGACACGATTCAAACCATTTCGTGTCTTCAAAACGCTTGAGCGGAACTGATTTCGCTTCGATGAGCGCGTTATAAAAAACTTCATATTGCTCGCGCGACATCGGGCAATTGATATAGTCGTCGCCGCCTTTGCCATAACGCGCCGCTTTGAATGCGATTGTCATATCAATCGAATCCGCCGCGACAATCGGCGCAATCGCATCGTAAAAATACAACTGATCGTCGCCTGTCATTTTCATAATTTCGAGCGTCAAAGCCTCTGAAGTTAAAGGACCCGTCGCAATAATCGTAATCTCGTCCGCCGGAATCGTTTTGACTTCTTCACGAATTAATTCGATATTCGGATGCCGCTCGATTCGTTCGGTTATTAGTTCGGCAAATTTTCCGCGATCAACCGCGAGTGCCGCGCCCGCCGGAACTTTGGTTGCTTCCGCCGCTTCCATCACGAGCGATTTTCCGCGCCGTAATTCTTCCTTCAAAAGATACGGTGCGCTTCCGATTTCATCCGACTTGAGCGAATTTGAACAGACGATTTCGGCTAATTTGTCAGTCCGGTGCGCGGGCGTTTGCGAAACGGGTCGCATCTCATAAAGTTTAACCTTCGCGCCCGCCTGCGCTGCCTGCCACGCTGCTTCAACTCCCGCCAAACCGCCGCCGATAACATTTATTTCCATATCGTTAATCGTAAAGGCTAATTCGCTAATAGTGAAGCCGCGAAAAGAAAATTTGCGCCGTTTGCTTGACACGAACGACCGCGGAAAAGTATATTTTGTAGTTCGGCATTCCGAATTTGCCATCCTAGCTCAGCTGATAGAGCATTCGATTCGTAATCGAAAGGTCGAGGGTTTGAATCCCTTGGATGGCTCCACTTTTTAAGCCGCGCGATTTTTTGAGGCGCGCGGCTTTTTATTTTTCGTTATCTTCGGTAATTACTTCAAAATCAGCCAAGCGCTAACAATATAGTCCGCATTCGTTCGATAATACTGGACGTTGGATAAAATAATTCTTTTTAAGACTCGTAAATTGGTTGTTTTTCGCTAACTCTTCAACTTTGCATTTATTTACTTTTCAGACGCTTAAAACTTGCTAATAAAAATTTTATTGCCTATATTTCTAAGGCAAAGGAGTCCACCGAAATGTCAGAAAAAAGTTGGAGCGATGCTGTTGTCGGATGGTTTATTGTCAAAGACGAGAATGCCGCGCAAAGCGGTCAGCCGGAAACCGAATTATCCGCCGATGAATTAATCGCTAAATACGCCGCGCAAACGTCTTTAACGGCTGACTCCGATGCGGGAGAAACGGCTTTCGCCGCGACGAACAACGAAAAATTCGTGCCGGAAAATTACGGAACGCCGCCGCCGGTCTTGAACGGTCAGGTTGATTTTGAAGCCGTGTTTGAAACCGGCGGCGTTGACGCGGAAGAACGCGAACGGATTGCGAAGGCAAAATCTCTGCTCGACAGTTTGCCGGAAAGCACGGAAGTAACGGTAAAAAAGCAAATCGTCGAAGCGTCTCTGAAAGCGTTCGGTGTGCCGATTGAAAAAATCGTCGAAGCGGGCGCGGCGGAAATTCAGGCTCTCGAATTCTACATTCGCAGCGGCGCAGGCGACACGGAAAAATTATTGAAGGAATCGAGCGAACGCATCAATCAATACGAACAGGAAATCGGCAATCTTCGTAAGATTATGGAAGATCGCGTCAGCGAACAAAACACGGTCGTTGCGGCTTGCAACGCGAAGAAATTAGAGGTGCAGAAGATTTTGGAATTTTTCGGGCGCGATGTCGTCGCACAGGTCGTCAAAGATTCGCCGAAACTGCACGAACCGGGCGCGAAAGTTGAAAGTTAAAATTAGCGGCAAACTGCCGATGTTCCATAAAAAAGGAGAATTAAAAAATGTCACTTTTTAGCAGAATTGGAAATTTGTGGAAGGGTTTTCTTTCGCTGTGGATTGCCGATGTCGAAAAAGAACATCCCGAAATCGCGTATGAAAACGCCATCAATTCGATGATTGAAAAATACTCGAAATTGAAAACAGCGACGGCGGGAATTATTCGCCGCCGCGATGATATTGACGAGCGGTTTAAAAAACTTACCGCCGAACTAGCACAGACCGAAGCCGAATTAGACACAGCGGTTGAAACTAATCAGGATGATTTGGCGATGGTTTTGATTCAGAAGAAAAATCAATTGACGGCGGAACACGCCGAATTGACCGCCGAAGCCGAAGCCGCCCGCAGCGATGCCGATTCTGCCAAATCTTCGCTAATGGGTGTGCAAACAGAAATCAAAAAACTGCAAGCCGAACGCGAAACGATGCTGGCGAAATTCCAGTCGGCGCAGGCTCGCGTCAAAATTCAGGAACAGCTCGACGGTCTGTCGGTTGACGAAGAAGTTCGCGCTTTGGATAATGTGCGCTCGCATATTAAAACGACGATTGCCGAAGCCAATCTCGGCAAGGAGTTGTCGGAATCTTCGCTTGACGCGCGGCTCGGCAAACTGAAAAATCAGGTCGGCGACGTGCAGGCGAAAAAACAGCTTGAAGAATTAAAAGCGAAAAAAGCGGCGGCGCAGCAACAAGGTCAGCAGAAAACAATGTAGCAAGTAGAGAGTAGAGAGTGGAGAGTAAAGAGAAAAATCCTTCGACTCGCTACTCTCTACTCTCTACTCTCTACTCTCTACTAATTAAAATTATGACATTAACACCACTTGCGAAAGGTTTTATCACAGTTGTCATCCTAGCGGTTTTGGGATTTGTCGTATGGTTTTGGTTCGGCGGCGCGATTAAAAATTGGGCGACGGGCGGAAAAACCGGGACGGTCGAAGAAGTCAAAAAGGAAGATTTCGATTCGCTGAAAAATACGACGGGCGATGCAAAGTATAATGACGGCTCGCAGGGCGTAACCGCCGCGCAAATCGGCACGGGAAAATTAACTCGTCCGCTGATTGTGGCGATAAATACTTGGGCGGGACACGCTCCCGGAATCGTTTATAACAATGGTTTAGACCCGAACGCGAGTTCGAGTTACAAAAAGAATTTCGGGCTGGACGTAAAGTTTGTCGTTATCGAAGACCCGGCGGCAAAGCTCGCGGCGTTTCGCAAAGGCGACGTGGATATAATGTGGAACACCGTTGATAATTGGGCGCGTGAAGCCTCGATTTTAGCGGAGCAAAATCAAACGGCGAAATCAATATTAATGCAGGATTGGTCGCGCGGCGGCGACGGCATCGTGTCGCTCGCTTCGATTAAATCGGTCGAAGATTTGAAAGGCAAAAAAGTCGCCTGCACACAATTTTCGCCGTCGCATTTCTTACTGCTTTATTTGTTGGCGCAGTCGGGTTTATCGCCGGAAGACCGTAATGCGGTTGAAAAAAATATTGTCTTTACGCAGGATGCTTCGCTCGCGGCGGCGGCGTTTCGCTCAAAGAATGTTGACGCGGCTGTCACTTGGGAACCTGATTTATCGTCCGCCGTCGAAGCGCGCGGCGACGAAGCGCGTATTTTGGTTTCGACCGCCGCCGCGACGAATGTTATTGCCGACACGTTGATTGCGCGGCAGGATTTGATTGATAAATCGCCGGAAACCGTCCGCGATTTTGTCAACGGCTGGTTTGAAGGCATCGCAATGATGCGCGACAATCCGAATCCGTCCAACGAAATCGTCGCTAAATCTTTGAAGCTCGATGCAGAGACAGTTTCAGGAATGCTTTCCGGTTTGAAGCTCACGCCGTATGCCGACAACGCGCAGTTTTACGGTTTGACCGGCGCAAAACCGCATTACGAAACGCTCTTCGACACGGCGTTTGTCATCTGGCGCAAAAAAGGTTTGATTAACAAAACGGTAACGGCGAAAGATTGGGCTGATTCGCGGTTCGTTTCAAATCTGGCGGCGAAATATCCGGGACAAAAAGTTGAAGAAAAAGAGGTCGTCGCCAAAGCACCGACCGCCGCAGACGTGCCGATTTTGCAGCAGCAAATTCAAATCCAGTTCACGCCCGGTTCGGAAGAAATTATGGCTGGCTCATACTTTTTGCTCGACAAATTGGGCGAATTGATGACTTCGTTCGGCAGCACGGTTTTGCGCGTCGAAGGCAACACCGACAGCACCGGCTCGCAAGGCACGAACCTGTCGCTTTCGGAAAAACGCGCGATTTCGGTGAGAAACTATATCACGAAAAATTTCCCGAATATCAAGCCGGAGCGTTTTCAAACCGTCGGACGCGGCGCGGGAAATCCGGTTGCGCCGAACACCACCGAAGCCGGACGGCAAATGAATCGCCGGACGGATATTAAGGTGATTTTGACGACCGAATAATTGCAGTTAGCAGTTATCAGTCAACAGTTATCAAAAACTGATAACCGGAATAAAAAGACAAATGGGAACTAAAAAAGCTGTTGGCGGTGTGCAATCAGTTATCCAACAATATGGCTCAAGAGCATCACGTTGGATAAATCAATGCGCTGCTTGTCAACAAAAGGGATATATGCCTGAAATGCCGCAGGAACTCACACGCGGCGGCACAATCGTCCGCAACTTACAAGAGGCATTTGACCCTTTGCCTTTGAATGAATCAGGATTTTGTGAAATTTGCGCCGAAGCATTGGAGCATACTAAATAAGAGCAACGGAATACAAGACATTTCTTGATAACTGATAACTGCTGACTGATAACTGAATATATGTTTGAACTTCGCCAGCCTTTACCGCGTACAACCGCGCTGACAATCAGTTTTATCGCGCCGATTTTGCTGATTGCGGTGTGGTGTCTTTTGACTTACGGCAATTTAGTTAGCTCCGACACGCTGCCTTCGCCGACCGAAGTCCTTCGGGGAACTCTGCAGCTTTTTATCGAATACGATTTGGCAAGTTCGATTTGGATTTCGGCAAAACGCATCGGCTTAGCATTTTTGCTGGCTTCGGCGGTTGCCGTTCCGTTGGGCGTTTTGATGGGCGCGTTCGAGCCGGTCAATCGCTTTTTCGAGCCGATTGTCGCGCCGCTTCGGTATATGCCGATTTCAGCGTTTATTCCGCTGCTGATTTGGTATTTCGGCATTTACGAATCGCAAAAAATCGCGTTTCTTTTTCTCGGCGTTTTCGTCTATCTTTTGCCGGTCGTAGTTTTTGCGATTCGCGCCGTTCCCGAAGAATTGGTGCAGACGGCTTTGACATTGGGAGCGAGCAAATTCCAAGTTATCACGAGCGTTTTGCTGCCCGCCGCGCTGCCCGATATTTTCGATTCGTTCCGCGTGATGAACGCGATTTTGTGGACGTATGTGATTTTAGCCGAAGCCGTCAATCCCGAACACGGACTCGGTTATATGGTCGAACTCGCCCGCACACATCAAAAAGTTTCGTGGTCGTTTGCCGGTTTGATTGTGATTGGCGGCATTGGTTTGATAACGGATTTTATTATTCGCGGAATTTCAAATCTGCTTTTCCGTTGGCGTGAAAAAACTTTTTAACTCGTTTTATGGAACAATCAGCCGAAACAATTCAAACTAAAACTGAAACCGAAACCGCGCCGCTCAAACTAAGCGTCAAAAATCTTTCCGTTACCTACGTCGGGCGCGACGGTGAAAAAACCGAAGCCGTCCACGATGTTTCTTTTGATGTCTCCGACAAACCCGATTGCGGCGAAATTATCGTTTTTCTCGGACCTTCGGGCTGCGGGAAATCAACAATTTTAAAGGCAATCGCCGGTTTGATTCCGCCGACGAAAGGCGAGTGTTTTGTTGATGGAAAACTCATTACGGATGTCGGGCGCGACCGCGGAATGGTTTTTCAAACTTACACGAGTTTCGCGTGGCTGACGGTTAGAAAAAATGTCGAATACGGTTTGAAACTGCACGGAATTGACAAAGAAAAACGCCGTCAACTGTCCAATAAAATTCTCGAAAGCGTCGGTCTTTCGGAATTTGCCGAGCGATTCCCGAAAGACCTTTCCGGCGGCATGAAACAGCGCGTCGCCATCGCCCGGACTTTGGTCAATAATCCGCGCATCGTTTTGATGGACGAACCGTTCGGCGCACTCGACCCGCAGACGCGCTGGGGAATGCAGAGTTCGCTGCTCGAAATTTCCAAGCGCGAAAACAACACGATTGTATTCGTCACGCACGACGTTTCAGAAGCGGTTTATCTGGCTGATACGTGCTATGTTTTGTCAAAACGCCCGGCGCATATTCTGGAAAAAGTTGATGTGCCGGTTTTTCCGGTCAAAGACATCACGCTCAAATCTTCGGCGGAATTTCGGGCGATTGAAAACAAACTGCTGAATATGCTTTATAATAAAAGCGGCAAGTAAAATCAAAGTCATCCTGAATGAATTCGCAAAAACAAAGATTTCCAAACCAACGACAAACCGCGCAAACGAACAATCGCGTTTCGCAGGAAATCCATTCGTCTGAAACTCCGATTGTCGAAACGCCCGAAGAAAAGTTTCCCGAAAAGCCTTCGTATCTCAAATACACTTTCGCCAATCCGTATAATTTAACGCTGCTCGGCGGCGCGTTGCTCGCGTCCGCGCTGACTTTGAATCCTTTGATTGCGATTGCCGCGCTCGGAGTCGAAGGGCTTTGGGTTTTGCACGGTTCGCAATCGCGGTTTATGCAAAGGATGCTTTGGGACCCGATGTATGAAAAAGAAAAACTCGAATACGAACAGCGGCGGCGAATGCAGCAGGTTGAAAAACTCGGTCAGGGCGGACAAAACCGCGTGATGCAGTTGATCGAAAAGGAAAAACAGATTCAGCAACTGGCGATGCAAAATCCTTCGTTCACGGGAGATTTGCTCCGTAACGAAATTGCAAAAACGCATAATCTCGTCAACGCCTTTATAGATTTAGCCGTGACCTGTTCGCGTTACGAAAATTATCTGGCTTCGATTAACGTCAACCAAATCGAAACGACGCGGCGGCATTGGCAGCATTTTATCGAAGCGAACATCGGCAAAGTTGACGCGGTTGAAATGGACATCGCCAAAAAAAATCTCGCCATCATCAACAAGCGCATCGAGCGCGTCGCGGAAATCAATCGTTACTTGAAAATCGCTTACGGACAAACGAATCTCATCGAAAATTCTTTTCAATTATTAGCCGACCAAATTGTCACGATGCAGTCGCCGAATGAATTGTCAGGACAATTAGACGAACTGCTCGACGGCGTGGAAAGTATTAAAGAAACTGCGAAGGAAACCGAGCAAATTCTTCGGACCTTGTGAAAAAGTTTAAAAGTGAAAATGTGAAAAAGTAAGAAAGTAAGAAGTCGAAAAGTTAGACGATGAATAAGAAACTTGAGTGTTTTGAAGATTTGTATATTTGGCAAAAGGCGGTTGAATATGCCAAAGAAATTTATCTCATTACAGATAAAAATGGATTGAAAAGTGATTACGGACTGAAAGATCAAATGCGTCGTGCATCCGTTTCAATTTCGACGAATATAGCCGAAGGATTTGAACGTCGTTCTCGCAAAGAATATTTGAATTTTCTAAACATCGCCAAAGGTTCGGCAGGTGAAATGAGAAGTTTAATATATGTCGCTTCTGAGATTGGCTATATTGACGCAATCGAACACAAACAGTTGCGCGAAAAAGCGAAGTTTCTAAGCGGTTCAATCACAAATCATCTGAACGCAATCAATAACGCGGCGGAAAAGTGAAAAAGTGGAAAAGGTTAAAAGTGAAAAAGGAAATTCGTTTCTATCAACGAAACTTTTACACCATTTCTTGAACTTTTTCACATTTTCACTTTTCCACTTAAAAAAACTATGAGCGATGCAAAAATCCTACCGATTTGGGCGGAAGAGTTACGCAAGCGATATTTGCGCGGCGAGTCTTCAATGTTTATTCTGCACGGAAATGTCTTTGATGCGGTTTTAAGCGATGGCAAAATGCTTTCGCTGACCGAGTTTTTGACGACCGTTCTGCTGAAAGAATCGCGTGAAAACATTATCGTCTATAATCTTTCGTCAGGCGCGAGCTTTCCTAAAAAAGCGGAGAATTTTTCAAACTGGCAGGAAATCGCCGTCGAAGCGGACAAAGCGAAAGTTTTGGCAATGCTTGAGCGTTCGATTCGGCTGACTGACAAAACCGCTTTGATTTTGGAATATGCCGAAGCGATTGCGCCCGCCGGTGATCCTAGTTTTCAGACCGATGCCGACCGCGCTTCGATTGTGACGCTGCATCGCTGGTCGTTTCTGCCGGAAATCGAGCGCGGCGACAATATAATTATTTTAATCGCTGAAAACATCGCCGAACTCGCGCCGAAAATCGTTTCCAATCCAAAAATTTCGGTAATGGAAATCCCGATGCCCGATTTTGAAACGAGAAAAAACGTCGTCGCCCAAACCGATGCGCGGCTCACCAAAGAAGACGCGAACCGCTACGCCGAAGTTACCGCCGGATTAAAAGCCGTCCAAATCGCTTCGATTTTGCTGCCGCCGCCGCAACAGGAAGAGGATTTGCACGACCGCGAAAATTATATTTCGACGCTTTTGGGAGATTCGTCCGACGCTAAAGAACGCGCTCACAAGCTCGCTGCTTTGACGACGGGAATGAACCGCGACGAAATCAAAAAACTCGTCGCGCCGGAGGCAAAAGAGAACGAAGCGGAATGGGAAAAAACCAGCCCGCTCGAACTGGCTAAACAGGAAGCCGACAAACTCATCGCCAGCCGCAAACGCGAAATCATCGAGCGCGAATGTTTCGGATTGGTCGAATTTGTTACGCCCGAACACGGTTTTGAAGTCGTCGGCGGAATGGAAGAAGTCAAAAAAGATTTGCTGGTAATTGCCGACAGCATTCGCAAAGGAATTCGTTCGCGTGTGCCGATGGGAATTTTATTCACGGGTCCGATGGGAACGGGCAAAACTTTCGTCGCCGAAAGTTTCGCCAAAGAATGCGGCTTAACGACGATCAAACTTAAGAATTTCCGCTCGAAATGGGTTGGCGCGACCGAAGGAAACTTGGAAAAAATTCTCAACGTCATTAAAGCCATCGGGCAAGTCATCGTCATCATTGACGAAGGCGACCGCGCTTTTGGCAATACGGACGGCGACGGCGATGGCGGAACTTCTTCGCGCGTCATTGCGAGAATTAAAGAGTTTATGTCCGACACTTCAAATCGCGGACGAATTATGTTTCTCGTGATGACTAATCGCCCTGATAAACTCGACGTGGATTTGAAACGCGCTGGACGGCTTGACCGGAAAATCCCGTTTCTTTATTCGCAAACCGCCGAAGAAGTCGAAATGGTGGCAAAGGCTTTGCTGCGAAAAAACAAAATCAAAACCGAAGTTGATTTAACCGAATTGAAAGAAGAGTTTTCCCGCAAACTCGTCGGCTACAGCAACGCCGATGTCGAAGCTGTAATTCTAATGGCAAACGACGACGCAGCCAGAGAATCAAGTGATGACGCTTTAGTTGAAAAGAAACACTTCATCCGTGCGGCAGGCGATTATTTCCCCAGCCGCGACATCGAACTGCTCGAATATATGGAACTGCTCGCCGTTTTTGAATCTTCGAGCCGACGATTTTTGCCGCAGAAATACGCCGGAATGACGGCGGAAGAACTGGATTTGAAACTGCGCGATTTACGCTTGCGAATCGGAAACCGGCGGTAAAATAAAATTGATGCAATTACGTCCGATCACTCAATATTTATTGTGATTTGACAACGAACAAACGCCATTCGCCTTGAATTTCGGGGAAAGATTCGATGCCGCGTTCCTCAAATTCCAAGCCCGAACCGGCAACTAAATCTTTGACTGTGCGCGAAACCAGAACTTCGCCAACGTTCGCGCTTTCGGCGATTCGCTGCGCGAGACTGACGGCGACACCGCTGTATTTTTCGCCTAAAACATCACATTCGCCGGTATGCAATCCGGTTTTAACTTTGATATTCAAGCGGCGCGCCGATTCGGTGGTCGCCGCCGCGCAGCGAATCGCCCGCGCCGGTCCGTCGAAGGTTGCGAGTAAGCCGTTTTCATCAAAAGAAATTTCGCGCCCTTTGAAAAGTTCGAGCTGACGCTGAACGTAGATTCTGGAACGTGCAAGTAATTCCTCCCAATCGGCGATTTCCAGCGCGTGAATCGGCGGATTGACGATTTTTATATTCATTACGGTCGCCAAAACGCGGTCGTGTTCGTCGGCGTGACGAACGCCGGTCAAAAATTCTTCGATTTCGTCGAGAATTTCGTCTTGATCGCTGACAAACGGCAAATGGTCAACGCCGCCGAGTTCGACGTAGCGGCACGCCGGAATTTTTGAAGCGACAAAGCGACCTTCTTCGACTTTCAGACACATATCGCCGCTTCGATGAATAACCAGCGTCGGAACACGAATTATTGACAGAACGCTGCGAACGTCAATCTCGGCGTTCATTTTTGTCAAAGCGACCGCCGCGCCCGGACTCGCGCCCATTCGCAGATAGGTCGCCCACCAATTTCTAAAATCTTCATCAGCCGCGAGTGTCGGAGCGCGTTCTTCGATGCCGACGGGTTTGCCCCAATCGTGCCGCAGCATTTCAAAAAACGCTTCGCGGTCTTCTTTTGAAACGCCCCACGGATAATCTTCGTCCTTGATGCGTTTGGCGTAAGTTCCGATCATCACGAGTGCGGTCGTTTTTTCAGGATAGGTAGCGGCAAAGAGCGAACACATCGGACCGCCTTCGGAAACGCCGATTAAAACCGCCTTGTCCGAACCAACCGCGTCCATAACGGCGTGAACGTCTTCCATTCTTTGTTCGAGCGTCGGCAAGTCTTTTATCGGAACTCTGTCGGACAAACCCGTGCCGCGCTTGTCAAAAAGAATCAACCGCGAAAACGACGCAAGCCGACCCAAAAACGCGGCAAAATGCGGCTCTTCCCAAAAATATTCGAGATGCGAAACCCAACCCATCACAAAAACAATGTCCAAATCGCCGTTGCCGACGACTTGATAAGCAATGTTCACATCGCCGTTGTTCACGTAATGAGTTTCAGGTTTTGAAGCGGGAAGCGACAAGGTTTCGACTTGCGGTAAAGATTTTTGTCCGGAAACGAATTGCGGAAAATCGTCAGTTTCAATTTCTTCTTGGATGACGATTTTTGAGCGTGTTCGCTCAATAATTATCGAATCAGACTTGTTCGTTTCGTCAATTTCAACCGGCGCGATAAAGCGATAGCCACGTTTGGAAACAGTTTCGATAAACTTTGCGCCGCCGAGAGCTTTTCGCAAAATCGAGATATTTTGCGCGAGATTGTTTTCCTCAACAAAACTATCCGCCCAAACTGCTTCCATCAATTCTTCTTTGTTCAGAACATGCCCGCCGTTTTCGACAAGGAAAACCAGCGTGTCAAAGGCTTTCGGTGTCAACGCAACCGTGTCGCCGCCGTCAAACAATAAGCATTCCGCGACATCGAGACTGAATTTTCCAAACCGATAAACTCTGCTTGTCGTCATATCTGCATTTTCTTTCAGAAAACTTTCAAGATTTTCTAAAGATTTTACCCGTCGCCGTCAAGTATAAATAAAACACGCGAAAAATGCGGAAGAATTTTATAGACATTTTAACGCAAACGCTGAACGAGGGCGAAACGCGCAGTTTGATTAACCAAGAAATATTATGGAAAACACAAACCGAACAAGAGAAATAATAATTGAAATCAGAAGCCGTCGAACCAACGTAGGATTTTCCCGAATGCCGCAATACGAGATTTACCGACGCGGAGAAAACGGCAAGTTTTATCTGATGCACGATTCAACAGATGAAGTTCAGACGTGCCTGAATTCTTTGCAAAATCACGAAAGCCAAAAAAATACGGCTGACTTGAGGCTTGAAGCCTAATAACAACCGAAAGGAAAAACCGATGCGGCTAAAGCGAACCGTAACTATTGAGTTTGACCGCGTGAAAATTACGACCACGCACAATCATAAAACAAGTTTGTGGTGCGAATTTTGTCAGGCGGAAACCGAGTTTATCAATCAGACGGAAGCCGTCGAACTGGCAAAAATTATGCAGACGCAAGGTTTGATAATCAACCGCGAAAATCTGCATTTTTACCAATCGAGCGAAGACTGCGTTTTTGTCTGTCTTAATTCGATTCTAAATAACGAAAACAATCAATCTATGGAGTGATTTTTCACTTCAAAATCATAAAAAAAAGGAGCTAAAAAAATGAGAAACTTAAAAAATATATTTGTAAAATTTACTTTGGCGGTGATGCTGACTTTGGTTGGCGCAACCGCCGTCAACTTTGCCGCGCCGGTTGTCAGAACTGCTTCGGGCGCAAACGCGGCGGCGATTCAAGCCGCTGTTGACCAATTTCGCAACGACCTTGGACCGTTGAATCCAAACGTAGCGATGACTTTTCCGACGGGCAGACGCGAGATAAATTGGGACGGTGTGCCGGATGCTTTTTCCGCCCCGAACAATCTGCCTGCCAACTTTTTTAATGTAAATTCGCCGCGCGGCGCAATTTTCTCGTCGCCTTGTTCGCCGAGTCTGTTTCGCGTCAGTTCGACGGCAGCAAGCGGAAATCCGGTGCGTTTCGGCGAACTCGACCCGAATTATACCACTGCTTTTACGACGTTTTCCGCCCAAAGACTGTTCACCGTCATTCCCGTATTTCCAAATTCCTGCAACATTCTGACGATTAATTTCTTTGCCGCCGGAACGACGACACCGGCAACCGTCAGCGGTTTCGGTGCTGTTTTTACTGATGTAGATATAACCGGTATGGCACGTTTTACTTGTTTTAATGCCGCCGGCGGTTTGCTTGGCGGAGGTGTTTTCGAGCCGGCAGCCGCGTCGAACGGACTTTCTTTTATCGGCGTTTCGTTTAACGAAGGCGAACGTATCGCGCAATGTCAAATTACCAGTGGCTCAGTTGGTTTAGCCCCCGGACATATTGACGGTCTGAACTTCGCCGATGTTGTGGCGATGGACGATTTTATCTACGGCGAACCGCAGCCGATGCCGACTCCGCCGCCGACCAAGGCTGAAGGCGACGGCGTTGCCGAATAAAAGTCATTCAAGGCAAAAGTTAATCAAGGCAAAAGTAAAAAGTTTGTAATTGCTTCCGAACTTTTTACTTTTGCCTTTTGCCTTTTTACTTTTGCCTTCATTACTGTTCCTCGATTTTTCTGAAATTATACCGCAGTAAAACGCGCATCGGCAGAGTTTTGCCGTTTCTGTCGGCTGGCTTCCAATTCATTTGCCGAATCGTCTTGTCAACCGCTTCATCTAAACTGAAACCTGCCCAACGAACTATCTCGGTATCGAGAATCCGACCGTTTTCGTCCACTTCAATTTCAATGTCAACTGTCGCTTCGACACTATACAAATAGGCAAGCCGCGTATATGGCGGCTTTATTTGTTTATACGGCAACGGCGGACGAAAATTTTTGGCTTCGGGCGAATTTTCGGCGGGCAATTGTTCTAATTTAGCGGCGTTCTTTTCTTTCAATTCTTCCTTAGTTACGATTTTCAGCTTGTCGGAAATTTCCGCCGACAAATCAACTGCCGCCTCGAACAATTTCTTTTCGGCTTTTTCGGTAGTTTCGGCTTCACTGCTCGTTAGTTTCCAGAAAACGAGTCGTCCCGTGCGCGAACTGACCGCATAAACGGCGGCGTAAGATTCGTAATATTCTTTTTTTTCAAACGAAAAACGCCGTTGATTTTCGGCTTTTATCAGCAAAAAATAATCACAGCCGATAGCTGCACCGACATTTTTTGCGTCTTTTAATGAAAGATTAAAGGGCTTTTCAAATTTGGCGGAACGAAAAGCGATTTCGCTCAAAGAATCGTCTAAAATTTTGAAGTTGGCTGAAAGAGAACTTGCGAGCTTTTCCGCGAAAACTTGGCTTTGAAAAGTTTTTTCGGGAATTAGGACGGCGATTTTTTGAGCAAAGACAGGAAAGAATAAAATTAACGCAAAGACAAACAGACGCAAAGACGCAAAGACAAATTTATAAAAAAATCTTTGCGTCTTTGCGTCTTTGCGTCTTTGCGTTGAAATATATTTTTTCACTTTTTATAAATGATAAAGTTTGGCGATTTCTGCTTTTAGTTCGGGCGGAAAGCAAAGGCGGTGGATTTGATAGCCTTTTTGCAAACCGCGCACTGCCGCGCTGACTTCCGATATTTCGCGGATGACAGGGCGTGAAAAACCTTCTTCGACGTAAATCAGATTTTTCGGTTCAGCCGCATTTTTCGTGTAAAAATAATAAGGCACGTCGCCCGCGCGGTCTTCGACAAAATAATAATCCGCGTCAAAACCCGCATCTTCAACAAGTTTTCGCGCTTTGTCTAAAAATTCCTGCCGTTCGGCTTCGGGCATATCGAGGTCAAAAATCTTAAAAAGTTTGCGATTCAAAAACCGCTTTGATAAATCCGCTAAAATTTTATCTGAGGAGCGTTGCCACTGTTTGATATGAAACATCACATCCGCGTCGTCTAATTGCAAATGCTCTGTAAGGAGTAATTTTTCGCCTTTAAGAATTTTCTCAAACGGAGTTTTGCTGGCAAACCAAACATCTTTTCCATTTTGAAAAAGCGTCAAAGCGCGACGCAGAAGTGAACGCAAAACGGTTTCCGCCGAGCGCAAGACGCGGTGAAAATAAACTTGCCGAAACATATAATAACGCGCTTGTAGATAATCTTCGACAGCGTAAATGCCGCGTGCCGACACATAAAGACGGTCATTCGCTTCGTCAATTTCGAGCGATTTGATAATCCATTCGACATCATAAATCCCGTATTTCGCGCCCGTCATCAGCGAATCGCGCAACAGATAATCCATTCGGTCAACATCGAGCTGCGACGAAACGAGTTGCGCTAAAGCCATCGGAAGAAAATCTCCGCGAATAATAGCGGCGACATCTTCGGCGATTTTTGGCGAAAAATCTTTCAAAACTCGCCCGACTTCGGTTTCGTCGCTCAAGACGGCTTCGATGGTAAATTGTTCGTGATGAAAGTTAAGAATCGTTTCGATAACGTGCGAAAACGCGCCGTGTCCGATGTCGTGCAGCAACGCGGCAACGCGCACGGCGGTTTGTTCTTCGGCAGAAATTGTATATTTCGTCTTGAGTTTGTCCAATGTCCGTGTGGCGAGATGAAGCGCACCGAGCGAATGTGTAAAACGCGAATGTTCAGCCGCTTGATAAGCAAACAGCGCGAGTCCGAGTTGTTTGATGCGCCGCAAGCGTTGAAATTCCGCCGTGTCAATCAAGCGGACAAGCAGTTTGCCCGCATCGTCGTCCGTTTTCAGCCGAATTATGTTGTGAACCGAATCACGATAGATTTTTTCCGACAAGTT
>JALYQJ010000176.1 GCA_030855875.1 Acidobacteriota bacterium | reverse complement strand
GAACATACAGCAGATAAGTTTTCCAACGCTCCCGGTCGAAAACTTCGCTTCTGACCGGATAACGAATGCAGAAATGCAGAAAAAGCGGAACGAAAAAGGCGAACGCGATGTCGTCCAAAAGACTGACAGCGAGATCGAAATCTTCACCCGAGCCGAGTGATTTATAAGTGTGGAAAACAAATGCCGCGAGACATACCGTCGCAAAATGAAGAACAAACGGCGCGTATCCGCCTTGTTTGAAAAGCACGAAAAGCCCGACGGCAAACCAGACAAGTCCGACAATCGTCAGAAAAATTATCGGTGCATTCCAGCGCGGCATCGTATCTATTCGCCGCAAATCGGCGTAATAAAAATTGTTAGCAAATGAGTAGGAAGGCTTTTGATAATAATAAGTTACGCTGCCGTCAACGCCTGCGGTTTCCAGATACATCTGCACGTCCGCAGGCGAAACTACTTCATCGAACTGTTTTTCATCGAGACTAATGCCGACAAGTCGGTCGCCGGGTGCGATTCCCGCTCGTGCTGCCGTCAGTCCGGGAATCACCTGCGCTGCATAAATTCCGTCGGCTTTTTGCGTCCAGGTTACGCCGTCAGTCGGCGGCAGTTTGTGATTGGCGCGTTGAGAAAGATTGAGAACGCCGCCGATGACAAACAAAACGCTTGCCAAAAGCCACGCCAAACTCCAACTTGTCAGCAATTTACCTTTCATTGTTTGAGGGACTAACTACGCCAAAGATTTTTCAGACGCAAGATGCGTTCCAGTTTAATACAACTAATAAGCGTTTATTTCAATTTCGATTATATCCGATTTCCGCGCAATTGAACTGAAACAAAGCTATTAACGTAAATGTTTTTATTCAGTTTTTTGCTTTCTAATCCGAGATTTTGGAAATAAAAAAGCCCAAAATCCGTGATGACTTTGAGCTTTGAAATTTGAAATTTGAAATTTTTTAAAATCTAACTAAAATACCGCCGCGCAGAGTACGCCTTTGCGAGTTGAGCCGTAGACTTCCTTCTTCTCCGCTCACGCCGGTTTGGAAGTCCAGCAAATTTCTCGCGTCAACAATCGCTTCAGCACGAAAAGGCAATCCTAAGTTCGGTAAAGCCTGCGTGACCAGAACGCTCAAACCCGGATCGTAAATCGCCAGTCTACCCTGAAACGGATCAATCGCAAAAACAGTTGCCTGCGGCGACAATCGAAAGATTGTTTTGACATTCGTTCCGGTTTTCAGGTCGGCGTTAAACTGCCCGAAAAACGTCTGGAAAAAATCATTTTCAAAAACATCCGCCGGATTTGTTACACCGTTTTCGGAAAGTTTCTGACCATTTCCGAGCGCGAATCCGGCAGACGTGCTGAAACGACTATTCAAACGGCGCGTGTAAACCAATCTTACGCCCTGCGCTCTGCCTTGCTGATTGGCGACGAAATCGCCGAAATCTTCGACTCCAAGCACATCGAAAGGCAGATTCGCCAGACCGATGCCGCGTCCGAGCGTCGTATCGAGAAAAGCATTGGCTTCGACACTCGAATTATTATCCAAAATGCGCTCGATGCCGAATTCCAGACGGCGGCTTTTATTCATCTGCGGCTTGTTATTTTTAACGACAAAATCTTCAATGGCGACCGGCTCGCTGAAAGCAATTGACGAACCTTCAAATTCGATTGCACGCGACCAGCTTTTTTCTTCGGTCGTGGTCCTAAATGCGCTGCGAAAACGGGTTTTTTCATCTAAATCAAACTGCACACCGACGCGCGGACTAATCGAAAAATCATCGCCCGCGCCGGTAAATTGTGAGTAATCAAACCCGAAAACTAAAATTAAATCATCGCGAACTTTCCATTCGTCCAAGCCCTGAACGGAAAATTGTCCAAGTGTTTTATCGTTATTATCTACTTTAATTCGTCCGAGGTTGCCGTAAGACGTTTTCAGTTGAATTTGATGATTATCATCGGGACGAAATTTTAAGCTGGTTTCGAGGCGGTTCGGCGCGTTGCCCGATCCGGTTTGTCCGGCGACGACGATTTCCGTATTTTCGCCGACCGGCAGAAACGTGGCAAAATTTACGCCTGCGAAACTTCCGTCGTTCGTATCTGCAAAATATGTTTCAACTACTGTTTGACCGCTTCTTTTTGCCGCTTCATCTTCGCGGTCGTCAGCAGCGATTTCTTCAACCTCGGCTTCGGTGGTTTTATTTTCGTCAACCGGCGCGTTGCCCTCTTTATTTTGATAAATCGAGCGTTGACTTTGCGCGGCGCGAATCCGCCATTTTGAACTGCTGCGGTCAATCTTTTTTTCGGGCAGAGTATTTCCGCTCCCCGAACGCTCTAATTTAAACCCGTAATTGAGTTCGGCGGAACGGTTAACCGCAACTTCGGAAAGAGTGACCGGATTGAAGCCTTGGGCAACGGCTAAAACGGTGTAAGTTCCGGGCAGAATTTTTGCGAGAAAACTTCCGTCTGAAGCCGAATACACCTGCTTTAAAAGTTTCGACGTTCCAAGCCGAAAAATCGCCACCGTCGCATCTGAAATCGGATTTCCCGCTTCGTCGCGCACGATGCCTTTGATTACGCCGAGATTGCTTTTGCCTTCAACGACGACTTCCGCCCGCGATTCGAGCGCGGCGGCAAAAACCGTCGAAAAGACAGTAAGCGCGACTAAAATCGGTTTCAGAAAAACTTTCGGGTAATCAGTAGAAAACATTTTGAAAAGCAACCTCCGGCAAAACAAGTTTTCGGGAGAACTTAAATTTCGGGAGTGCTATACTTTACTGCAAAAAATCAAAGGTTAAAAATAAAGAATAAAAAAGTCCCAATTTGCAGACGATTGCTATTTTCTTCCGTAAAATCAAATGTGTCAAGCCGTCAAAGCCAACAAGGTTTGACTGCTAGGATGCGGCGCAGCCGGTAAAGTTTGCTTTGGCGCGGCGGGAGCGTAAATTGATTTTTGATTTGATGCGGCATCGAACTTGACAAAGTTTGCCTAAAAGTTAGAATTAAAAAACTTGCTTTTCTCAGAAAAGCCGGGAGACGTGGCTGAGCGGCTGAAAGCGGCGGTTTGCTAAATCGTTGTAGTTCAAAAGACTACCACAGGTTCGAATCCTGTCGTCTCCGCCATTTTAATTTTGGATTTGCGATTTTGGATTTTGGATTTTTTTGTTTGGCTATCAAATTTTTCGATTTGATAGCCTT
This sequence comes from Acidobacteriota bacterium, assembly GCA_030855875.1. Classification (GTDB taxonomy): domain Bacteria; phylum Acidobacteriota; class Blastocatellia; order Pyrinomonadales; family Pyrinomonadaceae; genus SXVE01. Next base: position 2,753 of record JALYQJ010000176.1, on the reverse strand, counting down.
TCGTTTTTTACAGCTTATTTTACAGCTTATTTTACGCCAAAATTTTACAATTACGCTTTACGCCCTTTGCGTCTTTGCGTGAAAATCTTTTTATGACAATAAGAGTTAGATTTGCTCCAAGCCCGACGGGTTATCTGCACATCGGTTCAGCGCGAACCGCGCTTTTTAATTATTTATATGCCCGAAATGTCGGCGGAAAATTCCTTCTGCGAATCGAAGACACGGACATCGCGCGTTCGACCGACGAATCAACGCGCTCGATTCTCGACGGTTTGGCGTGGCTCGGTTTTCAGCCGGACGAAGAAATCGTCTACCAATCGAACAACGCTGACAAACATCGCGCCGCCGCCATACAATTATTAAATGAAGGCAAAGCGTATCGTGATTTTACGCCGAAAGCCGAACCGACCGAAAAAAACATCAAAGACACGATTGCCGACCGCGCACGTCAAAACCAAGGCGTAAAATCAATGCGCGATAATCCGTTTCGTGATTTGCCGAAGGAAGAATCGGACGCAAAAGCCGAAGCGGGCGAACCGTTTGCGATTCGTTTGAAAATTGCCGAAACCGGAAAGACGAGCTTTGAAGACGCGGTTTACGGTTTGAACGAGCGCGATTACGCGGAAACCGAAGACCTCGTTTTGCTTCGCAGCGACGGACATCCGCTTTATAATCTCGCGGTCGTCTGCGACGACATCGAAATGGAAATCACCGATGTCATTCGCGGACAAGATCACCTGACGAACACGCACAAACAGATTCTGATTTACGAAGCACTCGGCGCAAGCAAGCCAAGATTCGCGCATTTGCCTCTGATTCTCGCGCCGGGCGGGAAGAAATTATCGAAAAGAATTCACGGCGAAATCGTCTCGATGACGACTTACCGCGATGCCGGGTTCTTAGCCGCCGCGTTTCGTAATTTTCTCGCGCTTTTGGGTTGGTCGCCGAAAACCGAACAGGAAATTATGACTTTGGATGAACTCGTCGAGAAATTTAAGCTCGAAGAAATTCACCGCAACAACGCGATTTTCAATTTCGACCAGAACAATCCAAAACGCTGGACGGACGACAAAGCCATCTGGATGAACGCCGAATACATTCGCACGATGCCGCTCAAGGAGCTTCTGCCGTTCGTCAAAACCGAAATGAAAGCGGCAAAACTCTGGCGCGACGAATACGAAGACGACGACAAAGCGTGGTTTGAAAAAACCGTTGATTTGATCCGCGAACGCTTTTTCACGCTCAAAGATTTCTCGATGCAGGGACGCGCCTATTTCTCGGAAGATTTCGATTTCGATGAAGCCGCCGTCAATAAAAACCTGAAAAAATTTCCCGATCTGCAAACGTGGCTGCCCGAACTCGCCGACCGTTTCGCCCGAATGGAAACTTTCACGCACGACGAAATCGAAACGGTCGTCAAAGAATTCACCGAAGAAAAAGCGGCGAAACTCGGACAAATTATGAACGGCGCACGCGCACTTCTCACCGGATTAGCCGTCGGACCTTCGATGCTCGCCGTTTTTGAAACGCTCGGCAAAGAAAAATCAATCTTGAGATTGAAAAGCCAAATTGCCTGGAATTGATAATTTCAACTTAATCTTCGATACAAACTCGATGAATAATATTGTGAATAATATTTATGAACGGGTTAAAACTAAATATGCTCGAATTGCATCGAACCACTAAAATTATGAAAGTTGCTCTCACTTTAATCATCATTTTCTTCTGCTATGCCAATTTGAACGCTCAATCGAAAACTATCAGTAGAGGTAAGTGTGAAAAGGCATTCAGCTTTGCAGTTTCGGAAACTAACGCTGTCTATCCGCATATTTTCGAGGTGATAACCAGTTTTATTAAGGACGGAAAGACGATTCGTAAGGTCACGGTGGTAAATGAAAATGAAACTTCGTTGCATCATCGAATCAAAATAACGACTCTGGCGGACGGAAAAGAAACGAATAAATATCAAGTAAATCTCGGATATGGAAATGTCTTTTGCAGCGATGACGCAACGACGTGGAAGCCATCAAAATATGAATGTTACGGTCCGACGATGTTTTACGGTCCGAGAAATGCCGGCACCGCTGAATATAGTGTGATTGAAAAAAAATTGGATGGAAAACCTGTCAAAATTTATCGTGAGTATTCAGTATTTGCTCCATTAAAAGAGGGCGGAAAAAGAGAATTTCGTGAAAAGGTTTCAACAATAGATTCATACGGACTTTTTATAACTGTTGAAGATTCTGAAGGAACTCTTGATCCGAAAACGGTAATGCTCACTAGAAAACAGACTTGGACTTTGAAGGCTAAAATTGAGCCGGTTGTTTCTCCAATAAAGGTAAGTTCTAAATAGTGAAACCTTTTTAGCAAAAGAATTAGTGAAATTTGGTATAATTTTGCTGTGTCTTTTTGTTAAAACCGATACTCTCCCGCAATGCGCTTTCTTCAACTTACGGGAAAAGTATTGCAATAAATCCTTATCAGGGCTGCGTTTTCGCGTGTGAATTTTGTTCGGCGATTAAGATGAATTTTTTCACCGGACGCACCAAAGAAAAATGGGACAAGACCGGCTGGGGCGAATGGGTTGATTACAAAACGAATCTCGTCGAACTGCTTTATAAAGAAATAGATAAAGTAAAAAAATCGAAAATTTATTTCGGCAACGCGACCGATATTTATATGCCGATTGAGCGGAAATTAAAGCTCGTGCCGCCGATTCTGGAGTTTTTTATCGAGAATCCGCCGCTCGAATT
>JALYQJ010000145.1 GCA_030855875.1 Acidobacteriota bacterium | reverse complement strand
GTCGAATTTTCCGCCAAATCGTGAATGTCGTAACCTTGATAAATTAAAATTCCTTCTTCGCCGTTGACATCGCCGATTGCGCTCTGCGCGGCAACTACGCCCCGCAAACCGGCGGTCGCGGCGGTTGTTTCTGTAGCTGTACTCATAGTTTTTATATCCTTCTAATTATAAGATTTTGCAATATTTTAAATTTATCAAATGGCTTTCCAACTTACAAGTATTCGACAATTTATATAAGTTCTATTTTTCGCACGATAACTTTTTGTCCGATTTCGGCATTTAACAATGCGGCGGCTGAATCGTTAAACTGGACGATTTCCAAAAAACCGGCACTTCCCCAAATCATAAAAACTTCCGCGCTTTCGGCTTCGGAATAAAATTCGCGCATTTTTTCGATTGTTTGACCGGCGATTTTCAAGCTGAAATTTTCCGGCGCGTCTTTTTTTCGCAGATTTGTAATTAAATTCCCGAAGCGGTCAATGTGAATTATTTCAGCCGCAATTTCATTTTCGCCCGAATTTTGCGGTTTGTTTTCTGCCGCGTGAACGTAATTTTTTATTATCGCGCCGAATTTCTCCGGCTTCACACCATTGGAAAGATGCGCGGCGGCAGACGCGAAAACGTCGCGTCCGTGAAAAGTGCGGCTGATCGGGCGACGGAAAAATTGTTCGTTCGACAATTCGTAAACACGGCAATCTTCTGCTTCATCGAATACGAAACTCAACAAACCGTTATCCGGCGCGATGAAAAAGTAATTTTCGGTCTCGACCAAAATCGCTTTCCGATTCGAGCCAACACCGGGATCAACGACTGCGACGAAAATCGTTTTTTCGGGAAAATTTCGATAACAAGCCCGCAGCGCAAAACTAGCCGAAGCGATATTTTGCGGCGGTATTTCGTGCGTTATGTCAATCGTTTGCGCCGCCGGATTAATTGATAAAATTACGCCTTTCATCGCCCCGACAAAATAATCCGCCGTTCCGAAATCGGTTATCAAAGCGATAATTCGCGGCTTAAAATCTTCCGACATACAAAAAATTATAAAAAAATACCGCGAAAAACAGCAAAGGCGATAAAAGAATCGTAAACTTCGCCCAATTTTCGCGGATTTATAAATGGCGCGAAGTTCGGCAAAATTTCGCGCCGCAAAAATTGTCGGAACGCGGACATCCTGTCCGCCTTGAGCGCAATAGCGCGAAAAAACGCTTCGATTAAGTTTATGTCTAATGAAGCCGAAGCGTTTTTCATCGCTTGCGCGATATTGCGGACAGGATGTCCGCGCTCCCGGTCAAACAATTATGATTGCTTACCGAATCTGCGTTTCGTAAGAAGTTTTAATCCGCAGCTGCTGATTTCGGTTGAGATTAATATTTTTGCCGCGTTCGATGACGACCGCGCCGACACCGAAAGCCGCGCCGACTCCGGCTCCGACCGCCGCGCCGACCGGACCGCCCGCCACCGCGCCGATAACGATTCCCGTTCCGGTTGTTGCGCCGACTTTGATCGAATCTTCTTTAATATTGCGTTTGCCGACTGCCGTGCCTTCGGTGTCAACCAGTTTCACGTTATCGCCTTTAACCGGCAAAACTTCGGTCAGAATCGCGTTAAAATTGCTCCACCGTTTTTCATTCAAAACGATTCGGTCAAACGAAAGCGTCATTTCCGAACGGCGTTTGATTCTGCCCGGTCGCCGGATTTTGCTGATTCGCCCTTCGATGACCGCGCCGCTGATTTCCGCCGGCGAAATGATTCTGGCTTTGAATTTGTCGCCTTCGCGATTTTGTTCGGTGCTGAGACGGTCAATCAGTTCGAGAATCAATTCGGTTTCAATCGGAATAATTATTATCGCGTCATCGTCGTTTCGATATGAAATTTTCTCGATTTTCGTCTGAGCGACCGATGTTTGATTTGCTATTTCCGGCAACGAGTTACCGCCGTTCGATTCGGAGATGTTTTCCGCAATATCCGTTTTTATTTCAGCCGAATTCTTTTCGGGGATTTTTTCCGCTTCCACTGATTTTTCAGCGATGGAAAGCGTTCTGACTCCGCGAATTGTCAGATCGTTCGGCAAAGTCGCGTCGAACGAGCGTTTTTCAAATCCGGTATCATAGCCCGATTCAAAACCTTGCTGATAACCGTCGCGGTATTCTTCCAAAACGCCGTAATCTTTATTATAAGCGCGGTCGGCTTTTGTGTATTCGCCGTGCCGCACGTAATTTTTCGCCGTGTTTTCGATGGCATCACGATAACCCGACATATAACCGTCGGAATATCCGGTGCGATAGCCGCGCTGAACGGCGATTTTTATTTCCTGCGCGAAATTGGGTTGTGTTGTTAAAAAGAGAAAGGAGAAAAGACTCAGGGAAAGACTCAGAACCAGGCTGACAGAAATTCGGGTTAGCTTCATTTGACCTCCAATAATATTCAAAAAACTAGAAACGATTTATCCGCTATGATTTATACATCATAACTTAAGAAATTACAACAAGAATTTTTGAAATATTTTCGCGTCGCCCGTATCTTTTTGAAAGAAAAGACTTTTCTGATATTCTTAACCAACATTTTGCCGGTTGATGACATCCAAATTCCGGTTAAAACACATCCTTATTCGGAGTAATATTTTATGAAATTCGTTCTTTTTATTTTCGTCCTGATTCTCGGCGTTTCGCTGACGCAAACGTCGGCACAGACGCGCAAAGTTTTCCCGTATCAATATAAAGTTCAGGATTTGCCGACCGGTTTGCGCGTCGTGACCGTTCCGACCGATTACAAAAACCTGATTTCGCTTTATATCGTCGTCGGCGCGGGTTCGCGCAACGAAGTTGAAGCAAACAAAAGCGGTTACGCACATTTTTTCGAGCATTTAATGTTTCGCGGCAGCGAAAATTTCGCGCCCGGACGCTTTGACGAAGTGATGCAAAAAGCCGGTGCGTCGTCAAACGCCTACACTTCCGACGACCGGACGGTTTATCACGAAACATTCGCCAAAGAAGACTTGGACGCGGTGATGCGCCTCGAAGCCGACCGATTTCAACGTCTGAAATTTTCCGAAGAGCAGTATAAAACCGAAGCTGGTGCAGTTTTGGGCGAATACAATAAAAACAGTGCGTCGCCGACCTTTAAAATGTATGAAGTTCTGCGCGAAACGGCGTTCAAAAACCATACTTACAGCCACACGACGATGGGTTATCTCGATGATATAAAAAATTATCCGAGCCAATACGATTATGCGTGGCAATTTTTCAATCGCTTTTACCGACCCGAAAACACGACGATAATCGTCGTCGGCGACATCAAAGAACCGGAAGTCGTCCAAATGGTGAAAAATTACTGGGGCGAAGGAAAGCGGGCGATTACAAACAAAAAATTGCGGTCGAACCGGCGCAGAAAGAATCGAGAAAACAGCATATCGAATGGGCTTCGCAGACTTTGCCGTTTGTCGCGGTCGCTTACCGCGCTCCGGCTTTTTCGGAAACCGATAAAGACAAAGCCGCGCTCGATTTAATGGCGGCAATCGCGTTCGGCGAAAATTCCGATGTTTTTCAAAAACTCGTTTTGCAGGAACAGAAAGCAGTTTTCGTTTCCCCCGAATTTGATAATCACATTGACCCGGAACTTTTTTCCGTTTGGGCGCAGGTCAAAGATGAAAAAGATTTGAATTACGTCCGCGACGAAATTATTAAAACCTACGATAAATTTACGAAAGAATTGATTCCGGCAAAGCAGTTGGACGAAACGCGCTCGCGTCTGCGTTACGGTTTTTCGATGGCGATGAACAGCAACGATGCGATTGCCGGAACGCTCGCACGTTTTATCGCGCTGCGCCGCTCGCCGGAAACGATTGACAAGGTTTTTGCGATGTATGATTCGATAACGCCCGCCGATATTCGACAAGCGGCGGAAAAATATTTCAAACAAACCAATCAAACGGTCGTCACTTTGGCGACGAAAAAATGAAGTAAAAGCACAACAGCAAATTTAAAATCATTCCCGAAAATATTATGTCTCAAAATTTTATGAAATCAAAAGTTTTCACATCTGCAATTTTAATTTGCGTTTTAAATGTAATGCCGCTTTTCGCGCAAAAACAGGCGACGACACCCGCAAAATCTATGA
>JALYQJ010000142.1 GCA_030855875.1 Acidobacteriota bacterium | reverse complement strand
GCAAAGGATTGGTATCCTGATATTCGTCCACCAAAATATATTTAAATTTTTCGTTATATTTTTCGCGGACTTCCTGCGAAACGCGCAAAAGTTTGACGGTTTTTATCATTAAATCGTCAAAATCGAGTGCGTTGGCGTTGTTCAGTCGCTCTTCGTAAAGTTTAAAAACACGCGCAATCGCAGCTTTTCGCTCGTCCGTATATTCGATTTTCGACGCATACATTCCAAAATCTTCACCGCGATTTTTTGAGCCGGAAATCGCGTTCAAAACTTGTCGCGGCGCAAGCTGTTTTTCGTCAAGACCGACATCTTTAATGCAGGCTTTGATAACTTTTATCGAATCGTCCGTGTCGTAAATTGTAAACGATTTTGAATAACCTTCTGATAAATGTTCAATTTCCTGCCGCAAAATTCGCACACAAAGCGAGTGAAACGTCGTCACGAGCGGCGCGGAATTAAGTTTTTCGCCTTTTAAAAGCGTTTCGACGCGCTCGCGCATTTCGCCCGCCGCTTTATTAGTAAACGTGACGGCTAAAATGTTATACGGCGGAACTTTTTTTTCCGAAATCAAATAAGCGATGCGAACCGTAATGACGCGCGTTTTGCCTGAACCCGCGCCCGCCAAAATCAAAAGCGCGCCCTCGGTTGTCATCACGGCTTCGCGTTGCCGGTCGTTTAGAGAAGATAAAATATCCATAAATTTTTGAGCGAAGTTTAATGTTAAGTCTTAGGCTGATTTTGGTCAAAGCAAAACTAAATTTGCTTGTCAGGCATTTTACTGAAAACAAAAACGGCTTCGTCCAACTATGGAAAAAGCCGAATTAAAACGAAAATTCATAGAGAATTCAATCATCTATTTTCTCATTCTTTTCTTGTCTTTTTTGCCGTCAAACCAATGTTTTCCTTCCTTAGACATTGACCATACATTACTTTTTTCTAGTAAATGCGGCAATATCTGACAAAAAGGATTAATCTGAAGCAGTTGATTACAGGCTCGGCGAAAGCGGCGATTATATTTTCCTTTATCCCATTTTTCGCTTTGTCTGGATGGATGTCCAGCCTTTAAAGTTTTTCTTCTTGATCTGCTCATTTTCCTTAGCACCTCGACTAAAGAAACGGCAATTCAAAAACTCCCGAATTTTTACGATTTCTATTTTCATTTAATCAAACTCTGAATTTCCTTAAACTGTTCGTGCCGCGCATCGAGCAACAATTCAAACAGTGCCATTTCCAACGATGATGGAATAACGCCGCTGCTTTGCATTTTATGGAGCGCGGCTTCTTTGTCCGCCGTAAACCGCGAGCCGACGCAATCGGTTAAAAGATGAACTTCAAACGATTCGCTTAAAAGATCGTGGGCGGTTTGGTTGACGCAGATGTGCGATTCGAGTCCGCAGAGAACGATCTGGCTTGCGCCCGAAGCGCGAAGCTGTTCGGTAAACGAAGCCGCACCGCACGAACTGAAAGACGTTTTTTCGACGAATTCAAATTCCGATGGAACGGAAAAAAGAATCTCCTCGACTGTTCTGCCCAAACCTTCCGGGTATTGTTCGGTAATAATTACCGGCAGATTCAAAAGCTGAAAACCGCGCACGGCGATGGAAATACGCGACGCTATTTGCGGAAATTCCGGTATCGCCGAACGAAACGCTTCCTGCACGTCAACGACGACGAGCGCGGCTTTATTTTGGTCTAAAATTTTCGGATGAAACATAATTCGATTTTGGATTTTAGATTTTGGATTTTGGATTTTTCAAGTAATTTTTCAAAAATTAATTATTTGCAGCTGATTTTTGTTCTTTAGCTGGTTCTTTCGCCTGTTCTTTTTCCTGTTCTTTTTCCTGTTTTTCCTTCAGTCTTTTTTCCTTCTCAATTCGGTTTTGAGCCATTTCCCTTTTATACGTCCGAAAGAAAAAGAAAACCGCGAGTATGCTTCCGACCGTAATCAAAATCATCATCGCAACGATAAAGTAAATTTCTGCGAGCGAATAATTCGGCATAAACTAAATTTTAACTGAATTTTCGGGCTTATACAAAACTTTGCGATAAACTGTTTCCGTCGTTTTTCAGTAAAATAAACGACTAAAAACTCGAAAGTGAAAACGCATTCAAGCAACTGAACAAATTTCATCGCTCATCAAAGCCGACACAGCAAGTTCGAGCCGGACATTATGAAAAAATACGAAAAAGCAAAGGACTTCAAAAGATTTATTTTTATAATCTTGTTTTTTTTCGCATTTGTTTTTGTGCCGCAAACTTCCGCGTCGGCAAACGATGTTTGGATTTCAGTTCGTTCGGAAAATTTTTATCTCGTCGGCAACGCGGGCGAACCGGAGATGCGCCGCGCCGCCGTCAAACTCGAACAGTTTCGCCATATTTTCACGCAGTTATTTCGTGAAATGAATTTCAAATCGCCGATTCCGACCACCGTCGTCGTTTTCAAAGATGATAAATCATTCGGTTCGTTCAAGCCGATGAATGAAGACGGAAGCAGCCGCGATTGGGTTTTAGGATATTTTTTGCCGGGCAAAGATGTAAACTACATCGCGCTGCCGGTGAAAGGCGACAAGGATATTTCCTTTTCGACGATTTATCACGAATACGTTCATTTTTTGATTGATAATTCGCTCGGTCGCGCGAATATTCCGCCGTGGTTTAACGAAGGATACGCCGAATTTTACGAGCAAACCGTTTTCGGAAACGACGGAAAAGCGACGCTCGGCGCAGTTAATAGTTCCCACTTGTCATTTTTGCGGAAAAACGGATTTATGCCGTTTGAAAAGTTCTTCGCAGTTGATTATTACACGCTCAACCGCCAGTCGAAGGAATATGCCGTCGGTTTTTACGCGCAGGCTTGGGCGACAATGCATTATCTGATTCAGGCGGATAAGGGCGCGAGAAACTACCGGCTTCAACTTTTCAGCGAGTTTTTGATGAAAGGAAAAACACAGACGCAAGCCTTTCAGGAAGCATTCAAAACGGATTACGCGGGATTGGAAGCGGAAGTTAAAAAATATATCGAACGTAAGACTTTTGAAGTTTCCTTACTAAATATTGATAAAAATTTCGTTGTTGAAAATCAACTGCGGACTTTGCCTTTGACGACAGCCGAGGCGAAAGCGTATCAGGGAGATTTGCTTTTTCGGCTTGACCGCAAGGATGAAGCGAGCCGTTTTTTGCGAGAATCTCTCGCGCTCGATCCCGAACTCAGTTTCGCCAACGCGACTTTCGGTTTGATGAAATTACAGGAAAACAATTATCCCGAAGCAATCAAATATCTTGAAAAAGCCGTCGAAACTGGCGCACAGAATTATTTCGCGCATTACAGTTTCGCTTATGTTTTGAGCCGCGAAGGAATGTCGGATTTCGGTTTTATCGTCGCATATAATCTCAAATACGCCGAAAAAATACGTGAAAGTCTGCGCCGCGCCATTGCGCTCAATCCCGAATACGCCGAATCATTTCACCTTTACGCTTTCATCAACATCACCAGAAATGAAAATCTCGACGAAGCGTTGGAGATGATTAATAAAGCTCTGAAAATCGCGCCCGGCAATCAATGGTATCGGCTGCGAACAGCGGAAATTTATATGCGAAAACAGGATTTTGCCAATGCGCGAAAAATCTCTCAAAATATATTGCAAACCGCGCCTGACGACCGGCTTAAATTATACGCGCAAAACACGCTCAACCTGACAAATGCGTGGGAAGCGCAGATCGAAGATATAAAAAAGCAGCGGGAGCAACCGGAAAACGAAGTGACCGATAAAATTTTGTCCGAAGAAGAAATCGCTGCGCTTAACGAAAAGGCGATGAACGAATCGCTAAATCAATCGCTCAGAAAACCGCGAACCGGCGAAAAACGTATAGTCGGTTTTCTGACCAATATCGAATGCGGCGCAAAGGAAGTGATTTATTTTGTTAAATCGCTCGATGAACGGCTCGAATTCAGAAGCAATTCGTTTGACGACATTATTTTCACGGCGTTCGCGGTGGCGGATTCAAAGGTCGGCTGCGGAATATTTAAGGCGGAAGTTTACGCGGTTATAACTTATAAAACAGGCGGCGAATTGAATCGTAAAATCTCCGGCGAAACCGTTGCTGTCGAATTCGTTCCGAAAAACTTTAAATTTATAGAGCCGTAAACAGAAAAGTAACGTCGGATTTTTTTCGTCGGAGCGCGGACATCCCTGTCCGCCATATCGCGCAAGCGATGAAAAGCGTTTCGGTTATTTGAATGTTGAGTGAAATCGAAGCGTTTATTCGCGCTGTCGCGCTCAATGCGGACAGAGATGTCCGCGCTCCCGGTAAAGTTTTATTTGTTGCAATGAAAAATCAATGCGGTGCCTGATCTTCGGGAAAAGCGTTATCGTCGTCGGCTTCGGCGGCAAGCAATTTTTCTTTGTAAGTTTCGGGCAGAGTGCGAATTTTTTTATTCGTATCGGTGACGAGATGCAATGTTTCGCCTTCGGCAAGCAGAATTTGGTCGGACGTGCGAAAAACCTCGTAAACGAACCGAACGGAACGGCTGCGAAACTCGGCGATTTTGGTGCGGATGATTAAAACGTCTTCGTAATGCGCGGGCGATTTATAACGGCAGTAAACTTCGGCGACGACCATCAGCGCGTCGTCTTTTTCTTCCATTTCTTTGTAAGAAAAGTCGCGTGACCGACAAAACTCACTTCTGCCGAACTCGAACCAAACCAGATAATTGGAATGATGAACGATTCCCATTTTATCGGTTTCGGCGTAACGGACGCGGATTTCAGATTCGTGCCAATCCATAGTTTAGTGGTGAATGATAAACGGTGAATGATGAATGAAAGAAAAAAATTATCATTCACCATTCACCATTCACCATTATTTTTCTGGGAGACAGGGATTCGAACCCCGATAGGCAGATCCAGAAACTGCAGTCCTACCATTAGACGATCTCCCAACAAGTATTTTTAATTTTCCAGAGTAAATGTTTGATTGTCAAATGATTTATCCAATTTTCGCTTGCGTCCTTCAATTTAGAAAGGCAAAATGAATATTTATGTCAGACGGCAAAGATATAGTCAATAACCGCCACGCTTACCACGAATATCATATTCTTGACACGTTTGAAGCGGGCGTTGTTTTGCAGGGAACGGAAGTTAAAAGCGTGATGGCGGCGAGAATCCAGTTAAAGGATTCCTACGTTTCAGTGCGCGACGGTGAAATTTGGCTTTTTAACGCGCATATTTCGCCGTATTCGCACGGCAACCGGCAAAATCACGAGCCTTTACGGACGCGCAAACTGTTGCTTCACCGGCGAGAAATAGAAAAACTCGAACGCGAAACCGTTGTTAAGGGAATGACGCTTGTAATCACCAGAATTTATTGGAAAAACGGGCGGATAAAATTTGAACTCGGCGTGGCGAAGGGCAAAAAACTCTACGACAAACGCGACGCGGTGAAAGAGCGCGTGATCGAAAAGGAAACGCGCCGGGAGTTGAAAGAAAACACGAGATAAGTTATAGATATAACAAACCTTTGCGGGAAATATTAAAAAAGGAAACAAGAAAAACGAATGAAATCTCTGGCAATTACGGATAATTTTACGGAAGCTGACGTTGACGCTCTGGCGGTCGCGGTTTTCAAAGATGAAAATGCGAGCAGCGGAACATTAAAGGATTTGGACAAATTGACGGGCGGACTTCTCGCCTCCGTCTTTAAAGCTGAAGAGTTTAAAGGCGAAACGGGTGAAACTGTTTTTCTGCGTTTCACGGCAAAAGGAAAATCGAAAGCCGAACGTCTTTTGCTCGTCGGCGCGGGCGATAAAAAGGAATTCAAAACGGCTGACGCGGCGATTGTTTCCGGCACGGCGACGCGCTATCTGCGAAAACGAAATGTAAAAAGTTTCGCGCTGCTGCCGCGCGGCGAAGGCGACGCGGCGGAAATCGCGCAGTGCGCCGTGCAGGGCGTTATCACGAGTCAGTTTGAACTCGATAAATACAAATCCCAGGACAAAAACGATAAATCAATTGATTCTTTCGTCGTTTGCATCGAAGGCGCGAAAGAGTCCGATGTCAAAGACGGCGTGAAACGCGGCGAAATCATCGGCGAATCAATGAATTTTACGCGCGATCTGGCAAACGAACCGCCGAATATTCTGCACCCGACCGAAATGGCTAAACGCGCTGAAAAAATGGCGAAGGAAGCCGGTCTGAAATGCGAAATTCTCGACGAAAAGCAGATGGAAAAGATGGGAATGGGTTCGCTTCTCAGCGTTTCGCTCGGTTCGGATCAGCCGGCGAAAATGATCGTCTTGAAATATGAACCGAAAAAATCAACCGGACAGAAAGGCGAAATGCTCGCCCTTGTCGGCAAAGGCATCACGTTCGACACCGGCGGAATTTCGATCAAACCGGCGGAAGGAATGGACGCGATGAAATACGATATGTCCGGCGCGGCGACCGTGATCGGCGCGATGCGGGCAATCGGTTTGATGAAGCCTTCGGTTCCGGTTCTCGGAGTCGTCGCGGCGGTCGAAAATATGCCGGACGGAAAAGCGACCAGACCGAGC
>JALYQJ010000115.1 GCA_030855875.1 Acidobacteriota bacterium | reverse complement strand
TGTCAAAACAGTGAGAAAAACAGCGACTGCAAAAATACCTGTTCCGCCGACTAAACCGAGAGCCTCATCTATATCCCATATTGTCCAATTTCCGCCGATAATCTCTTTTTTGTCAATAATGATTTTCGACATAGCTTTTTCCTGCCAATTTATAAAGAGGAAAGGGCGGATGATTTTTTCTCCAGTAAATCAAGACAATGCGCGCCGAGTATTAGCAACGGCAAACAAAGTATAAGGAAAACAGAGCTTATTCTTTTAAGAAATGGAATCGAGTCGCTTGGCATCAGCAAAGAGGCAATAATAGGCAATACTATCGCTGCGATGATTGAGAGAATTCCGCCGCCAAGCCCGAAGACTGCACCGACGGATTGCCACGCCCATTTATTCGTTTTGATGAGAAAGAGTACTCGTGGATAAAGTCCTTCCCATATTTCATCTTCCTTTGATTTATGGCTGCTTTTCATTAACTTCGACGATAAATTATCAAAGTTATAGATTACGAGAAGGAATATAAAGATTGTGTAAGAGATTTATAAAAAATTTATAAAGATTAAAGAGAGAAACAGAAGTCCGCACGTAAGGGCGGAAACTTCTTCCATCCGCGCTTACGCTTGGGTTTCTGCCATTGGAATAAAGCGGTAGCCAATCCAAGGCTCGGTCAAAATGTATTTCGGTTTGGAGAAATCCTTCTCGATTTTCTTTCGCAGAGAGCCGACTAGCACGCGCAAGGCTTCGGGCGATTCTGTGTAATACGCGCCCCAAACGTTTTGCAAAAGAATTTGATGAGTCAAAACTTTTTCGGGATTCTTGAGCAGAAAGGCGAGCAGTTCAAATTCCTTCGGTGTGAGATGAATTTCGCGTCCTTCAACCGAAACTTTGTGTGCCGAAAAATCTATCGAAAAATCGCCGGTTTCCAACACAGTTTCCGTTTTTTCCGGCAAACGGCGCAGCGCGGCGCGGATTCTTGCAAGAAGTTCGTTCGTGCCGAAAGGTTTCGTCACATAATCGTCCGCGCCCGCGTCCAACGCTTCGACAATAGTTTTTTCGTCGTCTTTGACCGACAAAACGACAATCGGAACTTCGGAAAGCTCGCGGATTTTTCGGCACAACTGTAAGCCGCCGACATTCGGCATTTGCAAATCGGTGATAATTAAATCCGGCTTCCAATCGTGAAAAAGCTCGATTCCGGCTTCGCCGTCGCTTGCCGAGCGAATATCAAATTGATGCGCCGCCAAAATTTGCCGCATCACGCGGACAATTTGCGGTTCGTCGTCAACCACCAAAATTTTCTTGCGCTCACTCATCGGTTTTTATCGGTAAATCAAAAATAAATCTCGCGCCGGTTTTGCCTTCCTCAATCCAAATTTTCCCGCCGTGCGCTTCGACAATGCCGCGCGCGATTGCCAAGCCCATGCCAAAACCTTTGGCTGTTTTGTCGGAACGATAAAATTTCCGAAAAACTTTCTCGCGTTCAGTTTCAACGATACCTTTGCCTTCGTCTTTAAATGAAATTAACACTTTATCGTCAACCTGCTTTGCTTGAATTTCAATAGTCGAATTTTCCGGCGAATACTTTGCCGCATTGTCGAGCAAATTATAGACGACTTCGGCAATCGCTTTCGAGTCAACCGAAACCTTTTGTAAATTGTCTTCAAGTTTGACTTTGATTTGATGATTTGCCATCAAGCTCGCGGCTCTTTGCAACGCCGTCGAGATAATTTCTTCAACATCGCTTTCTGCTTTTCGCAAATTTATTTCGCCCGCTTCGATGCGTGCGAGTTCAACCATTGATTCGACAAAATTATTCAAACGGTCGGCTTCTTCATTGATAACTTCGAGCAGTTCGGCGCGACCTTCGCGCTCAAGCGTAACGTGAATCGAATTTTCTTTGTGTTCTTCGATGAGCATTGTTACCGATGCTTTGATTGAAGTCAGCGGAGTTCGCAAATCGTGCGTAACGGCATCGAGCAAAGCCGATTTTAATTTCTCGCTTCGCTTTAAGGCTTCGGCGTGGCTCGCCTTTTCAAACGCTTCCTGCAACTCTCGATAAAGCCGTTCGGCTTCTTCGGCGCGTTGTTTGGCTTTGGCGGAAAGTTGTCCCGCCGTGATCGCCACAACCAAAAAGGCAAATAGCGCAATCAAATTTTCCGCTTCGGAAATTGTGAAAGTTCCGATTGGCGGCAAGAAGAAAAAATTGAAAAAAAGCATCGCTATCACGGAAGCGAAGAGCGCGGGTTTGCTTCCGAAAACAGTGGCGAGAAACAAAACAAAAAGCAGAAAAATCAGAGCGACCGTTATCGGGTTGATGTGATTTTCAACTGCAAACATTCCTGCCGTTAAAACTGCTAAACCTATTAAGGCGAGCGCATACGGCAATGAAAATTTTAAATAATTTGATTTCACGCTACTTTATCTTTTATTTTTTCTCGTAAAATGTAAAATTTTCATTAGTTTTCCATAAATAACAAATAACATTTTCTTGCCAATTGTTGTGAACTTGTTTCAAAAATTTTTCGTAAAATTAAACGCTAATATCTCTAGCGTCCTTACAAAATCGAGTTCTTTTAGAGTAGAATTTTAATTAAGCGTTAGCAAAATTTTGGAGAAATACAAATGTTAAATAAAACGATTATACAGATTAGAAATTATAGATTTCTGAGTTTTTTACTCATCATTTCACTTCTCGCCATTTCGGGATGCAAATCGAGTATTTTGAGCGAACAGACGATCCCGGCAACTGAAACTCAAACCCAACCGCAAACACCGCCCGCGCCGATTGTCGTTGACGGAATGCGGACTTCTTATGCCGATGTCGTCGA
Source organism: Acidobacteriota bacterium (assembly GCA_030855875.1). Lineage (GTDB taxonomy): Bacteria > Acidobacteriota > Blastocatellia > Pyrinomonadales > Pyrinomonadaceae > SXVE01. The sequence continues at coordinate 1,361 of JALYQJ010000115.1, read as the reverse complement.
AAAGACTTCGCCTGCCGTCGTGCGAATTGAAGCCGACATCAAAACCAGACAAGTGTCGCCGCAGCAACAGCCGCAATCTCCGCTCGAAGAATTTTTCAATTTTCCGCAACTGCCGCAAAATCGCCAACAGCCGCCGACGCAACGCGGACTCGGTTCGGGCGTGATTGTCAGCGCAGACGGAACGATTTTGACGAACAATCACGTTGTCGAAGGCGCGGAGAAAATCACCGTGCTGATGAGCGACGATAAAACCTATGATGCGCGGATTGTCGGGCTTGACGAATCTTCGGATTTGGCGGTGCTAAAAATCGAAGCGACGAATCTTCCTTTTCTGAATCTGGGAAATTCCGACAATGTGCGCATCGGCGATGTCGTGCTGGCAATCGGCAATCCGCTTGGTATCGGGCAAACGGTAACGGCGGGAATTATCAGCGCAAAAGGTCGGCGGACAGGTTTGAGCTACGGCAGTTATGAAGATTTTCTGCAAACCGACGCGCCGATTAATCGTGGTAATTCCGGCGGCGCGTTGGTAAATTTGACGGGCGAACTCATCGGTATCAATTCACAAATTCTTTCCACTTCGGGCGGAAGCATCGGCATCGGATTTTCTATTCCGTCGAATATGGCAAAGTCAGTAATGGAACAACTCGTCGCGGGCGGCAGAGTGCGGCGTGGTCTGCTTGGTGTCGGCATCCAGCCTGTTGACGAGGACATTAAAGAAGCGTTCGGATTAAAGGATACGAAAGGCGTTCTTATCCCTGAGGTGAAACCGGGAAGCGCGGCGGAAAAAGCCGGAATCAAACGCGACGACGTGATAATCGCTATTAACGGCGAGACGATTGACGACCCGAATGTTCTCCGTAACAAAGTCGCCGGAACCCTTCCCGGAACCGAAATCCGAGTAAAAATTATGCGCGACGGCAAGGAACAGGAACTCACCGTCGTGCTTGACGAATTAAATACTGAAGGCGCGAAGAACGAAACGCCCGACGGAAACGACAAAGGCGAAAATAAACCGAGCGAAAGCGGCAAACTCGGATTGAATTTGCAACCGCTTTCTCCGCAAATCAGCCGACAATTAGAATTGCCTGCCGATACAAAGGGCGTAGTCGTCACGGACGTTGACCAAAACGGCGCGGCGGCAAAAGTCGGAATCGTTCGCGGCGATGTGATTTTAACAATCAACCGGCAATCAGTCAGTTCGCTCGAAGATGTGCAAGCCGCGCTCGATAAATCCGGTGACCGCGCGATTTTACTGTTGATTGCGCGAAAAGGTCAGACGGTTTATTTGACAGTCAAACCAAATTAGAAAAGGCAAAAGTAAATAGGCAAAAGGCAAAAGTAAGAAACTGAATTCAAAC
>JALYQJ010000366.1 GCA_030855875.1 Acidobacteriota bacterium | reverse complement strand
GTTCATCATTATTTGCAAAAGCGACATTGCGGGACAACTTCTACACGACTGCACCCGCACGACTGAGGCACTGCGTCAAACGATACAAAATAGTCAATAAAAGCACAGCGCGTCCGGCTGCACGATATGACATCAACTCCAAAATAGTGGCGGCAACGTGCAATTTTTAGAAAGAGACCTAAATAACAACGCAAATTGAAAGCACAAAACTTCTGTCCAGTCCCATTTGTTGCCCCAATCGAATGGCGAGAGATTTGTTACTTTCGTTCTGTAATTTGAACTCACATGGAGTTAAATACCCCAAACTCGAATACGGAATAATTTCATACACCGAAACAAATTCACCGATTATTTTACTTGGTGAATTATTTCTCTTATATTTTACAGTATGAGCATAAAATCAGATAAATGGATTCAAAAAATGGCTGCCGAATACGGTATGATTGAGCCTTTCGAAGCGGGACAAGTCAGAGAAGCGGACGGTCGAAAATTAATATCATACGGCACTTCCAGTTACGGATACGATGTGCGATGTTCAGACGAATTTAAGGTGTTTACCAATGTATACAGCACAATAGTGGATCCGAAGAACTTCGATCCCAAATCTTTCGTTGACATAAAAGCCGACCATATTATTATTCCGCCCAATTCTTTCTGTTTGGCGCGCACGGTCGAGTATTTCAGAATTCCCCGGAATGTGCTGACGGTGTGCCTTGGGAAAAGCACCTACGCGCGCTGTTTTGCCGCCGGGACGAAAGTGGCTTTATCTAACGGCGAATCCGTAACTTTAGAACGAATGGCGGAATTATCCGCCGCCGGCGAACGGTTTTCGGGCTACAGTTTGGATTCGGGACACAGGCAGGTGATTTCACGACTCGAAGTGCCGCGCTTTATCGGGCGGGATTCTTTGCTGGAAATAACTTTGGATAACGGTAAAGCCGTGCGCTGCACGCCCGACCATAAATTTGCCAAATGGGATGGGCGGATGGCTGAAGCTCACGCTCTCCGCCCAAACGATCTGCTCGCCGGGCTAAATCAAGCGAAAGCCCGGCGGCAAACCGGAGCCGCATCTATCTCCGGCGGAAACGGCAGCCGGGCATTCGAGACGACCGATGCGCGAAACGCACTTCAAATGCTTGATAACTGCCGAAGAATTATCAGTATCAAGGATGTAAAAGGCGTTCACGATGTTTATTGCCTGACGGTTCCGGGTTACGGCAATTTCGCTCTCGATGCTGGCGTGTTTGTTTCAAACTGCGGAATTATTGTGAACGTCACTCCGTTTGAGCCTGAATGGGAAGGCTACGTCACATTAGAATTCAGCAACACGACACCGCTGCCGGCGAAAATTTACGCCAACGAAGGAGTCGCTCAAGTTCTTTTTTTTGAAGCCGATGCTGACGACGTTTGCGAAATTTCCTATAAAGATCGCGGCGGAAAATATCAGGGTCAGCACGGAGTTACTATTCCCAGACTGTAATATATTTATTTAAATGAAAATAACTTTGAGTTTGCTATTGCAATAGCAAACTCAAAGTTATTTTTTAGTTTTACTGAGACGGTCGAGTTTTTCAGGACACAAAACTCTCGTTGCTCCATATTTTATTTTCCAACTTTAACTGCTTATCAAAGTCCAACGGACTTTGATAACCTAATCCCGAATGAAGTCTGATCCGATTGTATCTGTGTGAATTGTCGCCCCGCGTTTGATTAAAGCGCGTCTTTGAGCTTACAGAAAAACGTCAATCACAAGCTGCGCGGTCATTCGCGGCGAAACTTTCCAACCAACAATCCGGTGCGTGAATTTATCCTGCCGACGCAAAAAAAACGTCCCGTTTTGCAGTCGGAGATAAGTAAAAAATGCGTTTTGTTTTAGAGGTTTTTGCAAACCGAAAAACAAAACGCATTTTTATAAAATCAGAAAAAAGAATTAATTTGATGAAGAGGTAATATTAACCATTGCCTTTGTTAATTCAAGACGCGAAAGCGAACGATTCGGATTAAATTCATTTCCGTCTAAAGTCAAAAATCCTTTTTGCAGCGCAACGGCGACGTAACCTTTCAATTGTGCGGGAATCGAAGACGAATCGGAAACGGTTAAAGACAGAGTTGCGTCTGAAGCTAAACTTTCTAAACCGGCGGCTTTGACAAACGCGACGGCGGCGACGAGTTTGGTTGTCGCTTCATTCGGACGATACGCGCTGCCGTTTGAAGCGTCGAAAATCAGTTTGCCCGACGGATTTGACTGCACACTTTCGACCGCGCTGCGCGTTGTAAAATCGCTGACATCAGAAAACATTTTGTTTGCCGCGATAAACTGCGGAACTTTTCCGCTGCGAACCAATGCTTCGGCGAATTCGCTTCTCGAAACCGTCCAATCGGGACGAAATTTCTTTCCTTCAGGCAGCATTAAATAAGAACCCAAACTTTCGTAAACTGCGTTTTGGTCTGCCAAAGAAAGGTTGTGTAAATCGCTAAAATCGGCGTAACGAACGGTTGTCGCTGAAACCGAGCCGAGAAAACTCTGCGGCGTTCCGATTCCCAGAGAGTTTCTGACAGAAACCTGCCAAACTTCGTTCAAAGGGTTATTGACCGTTACCTTTTCGCGTTTTCCGGTTAATCCCGGCAGATTTAACTTGTTGGAATCACCGCGCAAAACGCCGTTTTGTGAATAAACCGCCAAACCCAAATCGTTCGGGCTGGTCAATTTTCCCCAACTGATGTCAACGCTCGTCTGAACGACGTTTGCCGGAATCGAAACATTCGTGCTTGAAATGGTATTCGGATTGACCGTGCCGCTGAAACTACTGATAACCGATGTGGAAAAATCAACGACATTGCGGTCGAGAACCGAGCGGAAAAGTCCGGTTCTGCGCCACGGAAAAGCAGCTTCCAAGACAGCCGCGTAAGTGTTCAGCATTCCTGCGCCGACCTCGTGATTGTAATAATTCGGCAGCGGCGTTGCCGAACGCTGCAAAATATCCTTAATCTCCGCCGGTCGCAGATTCGGGTTCGCTTCGAGCATCAGAGCGATTGCTCCGGCAACTTGCGGTGCGGAAAACGAAGTGCCGCTCGCGGTTGTATAAAACGGAATTTCGCCCGGAGTCAATCGGTTTGAATCGCTGCCCGCCGCGCCGAAAACTCCGGTTTGCGATGCCGCGCTTCGCAAGCTGACGACGTTGACACCGGGAGCGACCAGAGAAGTTTTTTGCAAACCGTTGCCAAATGTTCCGCGTGATGAAAAGCCCGCTAAGTTAGCTTTTTCATCGGTCGCGCCGACGCTTATCACCCACGGCGCGATTGAATAAGGATTGAGCGTTCCGTTTCCGGCTCCGGTATTTCCCGCCGAGAAAACGACGTTGACACCGCGTTCGGTCAAAAGTTTGGTCGCCACATTAACCGGATCGTTGTAATCGAAAACTGTTTCGGCGGAAAAACTGCAATTGACGACTTTGACGTTGTAGTTTGCGCCGCGCTCAAGCAAATAATCGAAACCCGCCAGCACAAACGACAAATTCAAATCGCCCGCGCTCAAGCCTAAAATATTCGCTCCCGGCGCGACACCGTTGTATTTTCCGCCGGACGACGCGCCGCTGGCGGCAATCAAACCGGCGACAAAAGTTCCGTGTCCGCTTACCGGATCGGTATTGACGACGTTTTCAATCGGGTTCGGGTTAAGAAATCCAATCGGTGCGCTTAATGAATCGCTCAAACGAACATTCTGCACGACTTTTCCGGCTAAATCACTATGCTGTGAGTTCACGCCGGTATCCAAAACAGCAACTGTCACGTTTCGCCCTGAAACCGGCATTCCGGCGTTTTTCGTTTGCAAATCGCGGTCGGTTTGCACTCTGGAAACTTGTGTTGTTTTGAAATAAGAATCGGAGTTGACGTTTAAGGTGCGGTTTCCGTGAATTGAACGAACTTGCGGCAAACGTGATGCGGCGATTATTTTTTCCCGCGTCGTTGAAATTGAGACCATCGGAAGCACCCGATAAAGCGTTCCGCCCGTGATTCCGATTTCCTGAAGTTTAGCGATGACATCCGACGAAGGATATTGATGAAAAACAAGTATCGCGTTGATGTTGCTGTCGTCCGTTGCGTCATTAAGCGCAATCGCCAACTCCGGCGAAACGCTCTGCAACCCGACTGTTTGAGTAGCTGTTCCGTTTCCGTTATCAACACCTGTGAAAGTCACGCCGTCGGCTCCGGTAAATGTTACTCCGTCCGCGCCCGTGAAGGTTACGCCGTCGGCTCCGGTCAATGTGATGCTATCCGCGCCGGTAAATGTTACGCCGTTCGGATGAGTTATTACAAAAGTAGTTCCGTCGGTGCGAACGCCGACGATGGAATCCGCGCCGGTAAATGTCACGCCGTCGGCTCCGGTAAATGTTACGCCATCCGCGCCCGTGAATGTTACGCCATCCACACCGACCCGACGATAACCGTCCGCACCGATTAAAGCGATTCCATCCGCGCCGGTAAAAGTTACGCCGTTCGGTCGCACCGCTTTGAACGAAGCAGCTTGATGCTGCGTTCCGTCCGCGCCCGTAAAAGTTACGCCGTCGGCTCCGGTAAATGTCACGCCGTCGGCTCCGGTAAATGTCACGCCGTTGGCTCTCGTAAATGTAACTCTGTTGGTTCCGGTATATGTCGAACTGTCGGCTCCGGTGAACGTCACGCCGTCGGCTCCGGTGAATGTTACGCCGTCAGCTCCCGTAAATGTGATTCCATTTGTTTTATAGCTGAGAAGACCGTCGGCTCCGGTGAACGTCACGCCGTCCGCCCCGGTGAATGTTATGCCATCCGCCCCGGTAAAAGTAATTCCGCTCGATTTAACTATTGTTATACCCGCTTGAGCAATATTGCTGAAAAAGGCAACAAGTAAAAATAAGCTAAGGAATTTTCTAATATTCATAAAAAACAACTGTATTAATACGCGACAAATATATTTCTAACTGTGGGAAAACTGTAAAAAACGAATCGGAATCAGACGTTTTCAATACTTATATTAGTATTAAATACTAACCATCCGCAATGTTTGCAAATAGCGAGCCTTAATTTTGAACCGTTTTGATAAATTTTATTTCAAATAAACCGCTTGCTTGATAAGGCTTTTTAACCTTAGATTACATATTATTTTAAAGCGGTTGAGAAAAACTTGAGAAACCACGAAAGATATTAAAAAAAATTTTGAGAATTCGTCGAATCTCAAGTATTTCTCAAGTCTTTGTTGATAAATTTCTCGGTGTTATGACGATGACTTTTTCACTACACGAAAATTTTGAATTCAACGGCGTGGATATTTACAACGAAGTCGCTTCCACATCGTATAATAGACGGCAATCATTCACCGATGAAATTCGATTATTCGCGGAAAAAATGCGGGTTCCGAAGTTTAAGAAAGCCGTTAAGCGGGCGCGGCTGTTGGAAGTTTTGGAAAAATCTTCCGCGCAATTCGGTGCAACGCTTGTGACGGGTCGCGCCGGAACGGGCAAAACCGCTTTAGCCGCACAATTCGCCCGCAAATACAAATGTGTTGCGTGGCTTTCGACCGATTCCGCCGACTCGGACTGGAAGATTTTCTCCGCTTACTTTTCCGCTTGTTTGGACGGCAGCTTGAAAAACGGAAAAATGAAGAAAACACTTTCGCCTAATCCGGCGACAAGCGAATCGGAAGTTTCGAGTATCGTTGAAAATACTTTGGAAAAATTTTGCTGTTCAACCGCTGCCAACAAACCGAATTTAATCGTCTTGGACGACGCGCATCATATATACGATGCCGAATGGTTCGGCGAATTTTTCAACAGTTTGCTTTACGCGCTGCCGCCGGACACGCATCTTCTGGTTCTTTCGCGCGGCGCACCTTCGCTGCCGTTGTGGCGTTTTCGTTCAAAACAGGTTCTCGGCGTAATTGACGAAAAACTGCTTGCTTTCGATATTGATGAAACCAGAAAACTTTTTCGTCCGCTCGGATATTCGCCCGAAATCATTTCGCAGGCGCATTCTAAATCCTTCGGCAGAATTTCACGGCTTAAATCTGTGGCGGAATCGCTATAAGTAACGTGAGTCCGGGATAAGCAAAAACAGAAAAGTAATAGCCACAAAAAGTCACAAAAGACGCAAAATAAAAAATACATTTTTTGTGTTTCCTGTGCCTTTTTGTGGCTATTTTCTTTTTCTCGACACTCACCTGATAAATATCCTGTTCGCCAAATGTTTTCGGTTGTGACATAATTTCAGTAATAAACCGACCCAAAATCAGTCGTTCAGATTGCAATGTCAAAACCGAATTTTTTTCTGCGGACAAAACTTCTGCAGCCGCGAGCCGTCAGCGAATTTCTGCCGCGCCCGCGTCTAACGGAAAAATTGAAATCGAATCTCAACTCGCCCGTGACGATGGTCGCGGCTGACGCGGGCTGCGGAAAAACTACGCTTATCGCCGATTTTATCCGCAGTCAGAATCGTCAGACGGTCTGGTATCAACTCGATTATACCGATGCCGACCCGTTTGTTTTTCTCGGTTACATCTCGCACGGCATCAAAAATTTCGCGCCCGCATTCGGCGAAACGATTCTGCCTTATTTGTCGGAAGCGACCGACGAACTCGTTCGTTACCCTGAGCGGGCGGTTGATTTACTTTTAAATGAAATTCTGGAAAATATCGAACAGCCGTTTATTCTCGTCTTAGACGATTATCATCATATCGGGCGCGAAACGGTCGTTCACAAATTAGTTGACCGGCTTTTGCAGTATTCGTCGGATATTTTTCACGTGATAATTACGACGCGCGATTTGCCGCCGCTCGCCATTATGCGCCGCCGTTCGCAATCAGCCGCGCTCGTTATCACGCGTGACGAACTGCTTTTTAACGATACGGAAGTGCGCGAGCTTTTTCGCCAAACTTTAAACCTCGAATTGAAAGATGAGGAAATCGCTGAATACCGCGAACGGACGCACGGCTGGATTACCGCTTTGCAGCTCGTCCGGCAGGTTGCCGAACAGGAAATTTACGCCGATTCTGAAAAGCCTTCGATTGATTTGAGTAAAATTCTCCAACAATCGGAGAAAGACATTTTTGATTATTTCGCCGAAGAAGTTTTTCAGCGCGAACCGCCGGAAACGCAGGATTTACTTCTTCATCTTTCGCTGCTCGAATCTTTGCCGCTCGACGTTTGCAGTCGGATTTTCCCCGACCGCCGCTGTTCCGCCGTGCTGCCCGAACTTTTCCAAAAGAATGTTTTTCTCTCGGTCGTCGGCGAAAATCAGGAAAACGAAGAATATCGTCTGCATCCGCTTTTTCACGATTTTTTGCAGCGTCGTCTGCGCTCGGAAATCGGGCGCGAAAAAATCGCCGCCGAAAGAAACCGGATCGCGGAGTTTTTTCTCGAAAGCAATCAATGGGAAAAAGCTCTGTATTTTTTACTCGAAGCGGAAAATTTCGACAAAGCGGCGGAAACCATCGCCGAAAAAGGCGGCGAATGGATTGCGAGCGGCGCGATTACTTCGCTGGAAACTTTCTCGGCGAAAATTCCGGCGAAATTTTTGGAGAAATATCCCCGCTCTTTACTTCATCTGGCGGAAATCGCCCGGCTTCAAGGCGACGGCGAACGCTCTTCAAATCTGCTGCACCGTTCTCTCAAACTTCTCGAAACCGAAAAGGACAAAATTGGAAAAGCCGAAGCTCTGCATTCCTTAGCGAGTTTGGAACGACGAAAAAGCGACTGCGCTTCGTCGTTTGAATATCTGGAAAAAGCTGAAAAACTGGTTGATGAAAATTCGGAAACTTATTTGAAATGCGCCAACACGCGCGGGCTTTGTCTAATCGCGCAAGGTTCGTGGACGCAAGCCGAACAGCAATTTCGTCTCGCGCTCGAACTCGCCGAAAAACAATCAAACGAACATTATATTCGTTTGATTACTCATAATCTGGCTCTTCCGGCGGGTTTTCGCGGTGATTTCGGCGAAGCTCTGCGCTGGTTCAAACGAATTTTTCGTAGTGAAAAAACTGCGCGTCCGCTTCCGCAAGAATCCATCGGGCATTTAAATGTTGCCCGGCTACATCTTTATCGCGGCGAATTCGACGAAAGCGAAAAACATCTCGAACGCTCTCTGGAAATCTGTCAATTATATAATCTAAAATCTCTGCTCGGCGAGATTTTTGAATCCTACGGCAATTTTTACCGCGACAAATCCGACTTTCCGCACACTCTGGAATTTTACGAAAGAGCGCGCCGCGCGTATGAAGATGCCGACATCAATCCGCTCGACCGTGAATTGGAAGACGAGCGCGCCAAATTTTTGATGATGCGCGGCGATAATGCAAAAGCACGCGGAATCTGGGAAAATCTGCGCGAGCGGCGAAAAAACGATGGAAACGAAATCGGCTGGAACAGTGTCCGGCTTAGTTTGTGCAACGCCCGTTTGACACAGGGCGAAACTGAAAATTTAATCGAAGAGCTGCGCGAAATTACGAATTTCTTTCACGATCAAAATCTTTTTTACGATGAAGCCGCCGCTTCGCTCTCTCTGGCGGAAGCATTTTATGCGGCGAATAATCGCAAGGAAATGATTCGGGCTTTACAGAGAACTTTGGATTTGACCGCCCGGTTTGATTATGAACATTGGCTGCGCGGTGAAGTCAGAAAAAAACCGAAGATGTTCGCCGACGAAGACGTTTTGGAAAAACTGCCTATGGATTTGCGTGAAAGCGCGGCGCAAAACGTCAAAGACGACGTAGTTTTGAATATTGAAAATTCCGCTTCGGCGCAAATATTAGTCACACACGCCTCGGAAACCGTCACCGATTTAACCGTCAACGCGCTTGGTTTTGTCGAAATATACCGTGATAAATCCAAACCGTTTGCGCCCGATGCGTGGACGACCCGACGCGCCCGCGATATTTTTTGTTACATTGCGACGAGTAAACACCGGCGCGTGGACAAAGACGTTTTGATTGATACATTTTGGGGCGAAGAAGAATTGGCGACCATCGAGAAAAATTTTCACCCGACGATTTCTCACATTCGCAAAGCTCTCAACAGTCGCCAATCGTTTAAGCAAAACTTTCTTGTTTTCCGCGACGGCGCGTATCAATTAAACCCGGAACTTTCTTATTCGATTGACGCAGAAGATTTTGAAAACTACGTTGCCGAAGCGGAAAAAGCCAAACGCGAATCTGATTCGGGTAATTTTCGTGTAAATCTGGAGAAGGCTAATGCGCTCGTGCGCGGCGAGTTTATGGCGGGCGTTTACGACGATTGGGCGGAAGAACGGCGACATTATTACTCCGAACAGCATTCGCGCGTTTTAAATGCACTGGCAAAACTCTCATTTTCGGAAAAAAGCTGGTCGAACGCGCTCAAATTCTCCGGCGAAATTCTGCAAAAAGATCCGTTCCGCGAAGACGCGCACCGCCTGATAATGAAAATTTTCGCCGCACAGGGCAAACGCGCTCAGGTCAAAGAACAATTTGAAACTCTTCAGGAACTTTTGAAAAAAGAACTCGGCGTTGCCCCCGCGCCGGAAACACGAAAGACTTTTCAGGAATTACTCAAGTAGAAGTTTCTACTATAAATATTAGAAAATTAGGAAAAACCAAAAAAGGGGGAAAATATGTTTAGTTATTCAATCAAACTTTCATTCATCGTATTATTTATGCTCGCATCGTTCGGGCAGATTCGGGCGGCGGTTACGGTTGACACAACTTCAAGCACCGCCGATTTTACGCTCGGCGGAGTGAGAGCTAATCCGATAACATTTACGCACACGATTTCGGGCGCGGGCGAAGTTCTTTACGTCGGCGTGTCGAACAACCGGACTTTGACGGCTAATCCGACGCAGTTCGGCTGTCCGGTCAGTTTACCGGCGACGGGAACGGTGACGGCGATTAGTTACGGCAGTCAGACAAACTTCGAGCCTTTAACCAGACAGGACAATAATTTGCTCGATACCATCGTTTCGCCGAACGGCTGCGCTTCGGTCGAGGTATTTCGTTTGGTAAATCCGACACCGGGAATTAATGTGACGATTTCAGTCTCGATTCCGACGGGCGGCGATTACGTCGTTATCGGAGCAGTTTCCTTTATCGGAGCCGATTCATCAACGCCTGCCGCCGGTGCGCTCGTTCCGGCTTCCGGCAGCAGCGCGACTCCGGCGGTTACGGTTTCCACACCATTTAACGGTCTTGTTTTGGACACAATCGCGGCTGAATTCAATTCGTTGAGCATTATCGAAGGCGCAGATCAAACCAGAAGATGGCGTTTATCCGGCGAAACTCCCGATCCGCCGCCGACCGATTATGTCGGCGCGGGAAGCACCGAACCCGGCGTTGCCGGTTCATCCGTTGTGATGAGTTGGACGTTAAATGCGTCCGGCAACTGGGCTTTGGGCGGAACATTTATCAAAGAGTTGCTTTTAGCGGCTCCGGTTTCCGTTCGCGGACGAGTTATGTCGCCGTTCGGTAGAGGTTTGGGACGTGTTCGAGTAAGGTTGACCGAAGCGGACGGAACAGTACGAACAGCACTTACCAATTCGTTTGGTTATTACCATTTTGAAGATTTATCAAGCGGTCAGACTGTAACGCTGGAGGCTTTTTCCAAACAATTTAAATTTGCCCCGCAGTTTATAACGGTGAATGAAGATATGCTGTTACCCCAATTTGCTCACCAAGAGTAAAAGTGTTGGAAATATCTTCTATTACTGAAACTTTAAAAATTCAGCCTTAGCAAGAACACAAAACTAGAAACAATGGTCAAGACAAAATCATTTCGCGCGGCACAAAATCCATAACGCAGAGCATTCCGACCGGATGACCGTCGGACATAAGAATCGGTGCGGCGGCACAAAACCGAATCTGAGACCCGAAAACGATTAACGGTATATTTGCGAACCGCTCGTCAGCCAAAGCATCATTGACAATAAATAAATTCGATTGCCGGACTGCATAAGCGTAGAGCGCAGTTTCGCGGAAAATCTCCGGTTTTAAACTGTTCGCGTTTGATTTGCTCCATTGAAAATCCGCATCGGCGAAATCTATGAGCGCAATCGGAACATTGCAACACGCGCCGCTAAATGTGTGAGATTGTCTAACGCCGCATCGGAGGCAATGCGAAAATCTTTATTTGCGAGTGAAGCATTTTTCATACTGAAAATCCTTAGTGTAGATGTTATCAAAGGAACTTGTGACTTACTTTAATTTATTCGATTAGGTCTACAAAAATAGATTCATTATTAGAAGGATTAAGGAACAGTAAATCAATTCGCGGTGTTCCATCTCAAAAAAAGTTATTCTGACAGGCTAAGGAAACTAAGCGATGTTCATTTTAGATGAATTACATTAAGTTGATTTCGATTTTGTTTTTAAATTCGGGCAAATTGTATTGAACCGGACGTTATCATCAAAACCAATTCTCAAGTTTGGCTCAAGTCTGTAAAAATCCGCGCTCAAGTATTTCTCAAACCTTTTTAGATATTCTGGCTTCAAGTTTTAATTACAAATTTTTGAAGAAACGGAAGAGGAGAAAAAAGCGGTGAGAAACAATCAATTTATTCGCAGATTTACAGGTTTATCGTTCGCGCTCGTGATGATGAGCGTTTTGGTTTTGCAGATTCAAGCGGCGCAGCTTAGTCCGAGATTACAGACGCAGCTTGCCACATTGTCCGACGATGCCGGTGTCGGTATGATTATTGTCGCCTTTCATACAAACGACGGCTTGCAGCAGTCGCATTTAAATGTATTGAAAAGCGTCGGCGTTACCGGCGGACAGACGTTTCCGACTTTGGGAATGGTCGCGCAGCCGATGACGGTCGGTCAGGTTCGCGCTCTGCAAAATAATCCGAATATTCGTTCGCTATGGTCGAACGACCGACTTTATTACACGATGAATCAGGCGAAAGTTCTCGCCGGTGTGCAAAGACTCCAAACTGAAAGCGCAATGCACACGCGCAACGGCGGAATGCCGGTTTCGGGCGCGGGCGATTTTTCGGTGATGGTAATTGATTCGGGCGTTGACGCGACACACGCCGATTTAGCATTCGGTCCGAAAGTTATTCAAAACGTGCATCCGGTTGTCGCCGCCGGAACGCTTCCGGGTTTTACGCCGAATGTTTCAATTGAAAATGTCCCGAACACCGACCAAACCGTCGGACACGGAACGCACTGCGCCGGAATCATCGGCGGCACGGGCGTTCGTTCGGGCGGCGCGTATTCGGGCGTTGCGCCGGGCGCGAAAATTGTCGGCGCGGGACTCGGCGCGGGACTTTTCGTTTTGAACGCCATCGGTGCGTGGGAATACGGTTTGGCAAATCAATTCCGTTATAACATTCGCGTCGTATCAAATTCTTACGGCAGCGACGGACCGTTTAATCCGAACCATCCGCTTAATGTCGCCAGCAAAGCAGCTTATGACCGCAATATCGCCGTCGTTTTCGCGGGTGGAAATTCCGGTCCGACGAAAAATACTTATAATCCATACGCAAAAGCTCCGTGGGTGATCGGTGTCGCCGCCGGAACGAAAGAAGGCGATTTGGCAGACTTTTCATCACGCGGAACGCCGCGCGAAGAACGGCTCGCTAACGAAGACGTAAACGACGATTTTGACGCGCCGACGATTACCGCGCCGGGAACAGGACGCGCTTTTGAAACCAACATCAGCCGATTTTCAAGCGCGATTGTTTCGACTCGCTCAACTTCAAATTTGACGGCTAACGGCTTGACTGCCGATGCCGATTTGCCGCCGGGAATGATTCCCTTTTACACGCAATTTTCGGGAACTTCGATGGCGACTCCGTTCGTCGCCGGAACAATCGCGCTGATGCTCGATGCCGATCCGACGCTTTCGGTTGACGAAATCAGAGAGATTTTAACCTCGACGGCGACCAAAATGCCGGGACGCGCCGATTGGGAAGTCGGAGCCGGTTATGTCAATTCTTACGCCGCTGTTGACAAAGTTTTCAATCGTGCGAAAGGTTATGCAAATTTTCAAGACGAAACATTTAACACGGTGTTTGGCGAAGAACGTCCGGCGCAGCAAACATTTAATATTGATTTCAATCCGGCGTTGTCCGGTCCGACTTCAGCGAATGCGAGAACATTTACGGTCGAAACGGGTATGAATGTGCTTGACGTTTTCGCCAATGTTGACACGGCAGCCGAAGAAGGCACGGGCAATCTCGTCGGCATTCGCGTCACGTCGCCGAGCGGTGTTCGTTATTCGACAGCGATTGATTTTCCGGTTATCGGTTCATCGGCGCGGCAAGTCGTCGTCCAAAATCCCGAAGCCGGAACGTGGACGTTAGAAGTTCGCGGCGCGAGCGGGCTGACGGCAGTTCCGGTAAACTCGCCGACGCAACTCGCCGCGCCCGGTCAGGTTGACGGAACGGTTACGCAAATCAAATACATTCTGCCGACCATCGCCGACATCAACGGTCACGCGCAGCAAGCCGCAATCGAAACGGCGATCAAAAGTCGCTTAATTGATACGCTTGCCGACGGCACGTTCCGTCCCGATTCTCTGGTCAGACGCGGTGATTTTGCCCGCACGCTTGTATCCAACACGAGTTTGCGTCAATCGCTCGGCGCGACCGCTAAATTTACCGATGTTTCGGGAGATTTGGCTCGAATCGCCGAAGCGATTACGGCAAAAGGCTCAACACTGCGCGATTACAACTTTACTCCGAACGGTTTGATGAGCGCGACCGGCGCGACAACCTTCAGCCCGCTCGGCAGCGTCAGCCGTCTCGATTTAGCGGTCGCACTCGTTCGCGCTCTCGGACACGACGAAGCGGCTCGTGCCAAAGCAAACACGAACGTCACAATTAACGGCGTTGTAATTTCGGACAACGCGCAGATTCCCGGAGCTTTGCGCGGATATGTGCAGCTTGCAATTGACAAAGGAATACTTGAAACATACGAAGCGCAGGTGATCCAAACCGCTCCGGGACAATTCACGGTGCTGCCGGGACCGCGAGTTGAGCCGAACACTTCAATTACCCGCGCGACTTTAGCCGTAAAACTTAATGCATTCAGAGCGTTATTTACGACTGGCGGATAAACAAGCCGGAGAAAATGACGAAGTTAATTAACTTCGTCATTTTCTTTGTAATTTTATTTTTCGTTGGGTTTGGGGGAATCCGGCGAATAAACAGGGCGGGAGCTTAAGAAGGGTTAGCTTCCGCTCTACTATTTTAAATCTTTAAAATTTATCATTTCTTGCAAACCAACTTTTGCCGGGCTTTATCTCTTAAGGACTTTGACATAAATCTTTTTAACGGGAAGGCGCGAAGAAAAGTAAATGTTTCAATCTTTGCATTTTTTATCTTACACAAATTTTGAGTCATTGCGCCTTCCCGTTAAAATTTTCTCTTTTTTCGAGAAAGTCCAATCCTTAATTTTTTCAAAACGATGTGTTCCTATCGAATTATCAAAAAGCTCCTCAAGATTGCCTCAAGTCTTAATTATCTCACTCAAGTATTTTTCAACCCGCATTGAGTATTTTCGTTTTAACAACAAAATATTTTCTTTCGAGTTGGTGCCTTCCATTTTCAGCAACATCGAAAAGTCAGTCGGAAGTTCGAGAAACATTTGAAAAACAGGAGAAATGAAGATGAAAAGATACAGTTCAAAAAACTTAACGCAAAAAAATTGGACAAATGAGTGGTTTCTAGGAATGTTTACTTTTGTAAGCGCGTTTATACTCGTTGCGGTATTAGCCGTATCGGTATTTACGGATTTGTTCTCGAAAACGGATGCTTCGGGAATTGCCAACTCGGTGATTGTCGAATTGAAAGATGACCCCGCTGCTGTCTGGAAGGCAAAAACGGAAAAATCGGGCGGTTCGGTTTCCGACGAGCAACTGCAAAATTACCGCAATTCGGTGAAAGCCAAACAAGATCAGTTTTTAGAGTCGCTTCAGGCGCAAGGCATCAGTTATGAAATTGACGGCGTGGATATTCCGAATTACGACGGCTCGCCTGCCGGTCGCGCCGATTTTCGTTTCAATCTGGTTTACAACGGAATCACGCTCAAAGTTCCCTCGGCGGCAATTGCCGCGATAAAAAATATGCCGCAGGTTAAAAGCGTTCAAAACAACGACACTTTGCGCGTATTACTCGATAAAAGCGTTCCGTATCTTAACGCTCCGGCAAATTACGGACAGGTTGCCGAATTGACCGCTTTTGACAATCACCGGGAAGGTTTTGAAGGTCAGGGCATAAATATCGCCGTTCTCGATACCGGAATTGATTGGTCGCACGCGATGTTCGGCGGCGACCCGACTCCGCCGCGTCTCGGCATCTTGCCGCCGACCGCCGCGACTAATTCCAACCAAAAAGTTATTTATTATCTTTCGTTTTCCGGCGGTTTGATTGACGATTTCGGTCACGGAACACACGCTTCGGCGGATGCTGCCGGTTATTTGGGCTTGGCGCCCGGCGCGGACGGCATTCCGAATACGACCGACGACCGACGCTTGCACGGCATCGCGCCGCAAGCCCGTTTGATGGGCTATAAAGTCTGCACGGCGGCGGGAACCTGTGTGAACGCTTCGACGATTCTCGCTATCGAAGACTCGGTTTCGCCCGTTACTTTAACTTTACAGCCGAAGCCGGTCGCCCACGTTATTAATTTAAGTCTCGGCGGTGTCGGCGGTCCCGACAGCGCGAGTTCGGTCGCGGCGAGCAATGCCGCTTTGCTCGGCACGACGGTCGTCGCTTCGGCGGGAAATTCAGGACCAGGCGAAGGCACAATCGGCGCGCCCGCCGCCGGTCGCCACGTTATCGCGGTCGGCGCGACGACGCATCCCGGCGCGGCAAACGCCAACTGGTCGGTTGACGTTTTGAAGGCTTCGGCGGTTCCGGCGACCCGCACGACCACCGTCACACCAGCAAGCAGTTTGCCGACGGAAGACGGTTTCGGGCGCATCAAACTTTTTCCGATGGCTGGCACACCGAATCCAGCGGCAGGCTCAATCGCGCAGCGTTATGTAATGGTCAATAACCCGCTGCTCACTTATCCCGTGGCAGTCAGCGGTCGGATCGCGCTCGTTAAAAACGCCGGTGCGATTTCAGCGACTTTTTCCGACAGATGTAACAGAGCGGCGATTGCCGGAGCTTCGGCGATGGTTTTGATTTCGACCACGACCAATCCAACGGCGGTCAGAAGCACGATTCCCTGTGCTACCGTTTCACCGGCTGACGGCGAAATTCTAGTTGACGCGCTTTCGTCAACTGACAACAACGCGATTGATCCGGTGAACGGCTCGATTTCAGAATTGCCGATTCGCGTTAATCCTTTTTTAAGCAATGTATTTGTCGGCGAAACAGCCGGTTTTAGCTCGCGCGGTCCGGTTTTGGGATTAGGTCAGGTCAAACCCGACGTAACGGCTCCCGGCGTGGCGATTCATTCGGCGACGAGTTTGGTCGGCGCGCCGACTGCTTCGATGATGGATCCTTCGCGTTATATTTCGGCAAACGGAACTTCGTTCTCAGGTCCGCAAGTCGCGGGCGCGGTTGCCATCGTCAAACAAGCGCATTTGAACTACTCGCCCGATATGATTCGCGCCGCTTTAATCAACACGGCAACGAACCTCAGAACCGGCGCGGGCGTTCCGAAAGCGGATAATGCCGCCGACGCGGTCAACGAACAGGGCGGCGGTTTAATTGATATTAAAGCTGCGGTTGACGCAAAAGCGATTATGGGCGTGGCGGGCGACGGCATCGAAACGCCCGGCATTCTCGGCAGTCATTCGTTCGGCGAAACGGCGATTTTGAACAATCGCATTATGAACACGCGCGAAGTTACCGTCACCGTCCGCGACACTTCCGGTCAGGGCGGAACTTACAATCTTTCGACCGTCAGCAACCGCGAAACGAACCGCGACGGCGTGACGACTTCGGTCAGCCCTTCGAGCGTTACCGTTCCGGCGGGCGGCAGCACGACTTTTACCGCGACGATCACGATTGACGGAAACATCGTGCGCGACACGGCGATTAAACAATTCCAGTGGTATGTTGTCGCAATGCGTTCGGGAAGCGGCGAGAAATTGCGGATGCCTTTGTATCTGCAAGCCACGCCTTCCCTGCCGTCCGACCAGATTGCATCGTCGGAAACCACGACCTACACGGGAACGGTTCTCGCGGGCGACGCCGGTCAGCAGCGCGACAACAATGTTTATGTCGCTGAAAACGCAACGTATGTTGACGTTCCGTTTGAAGTCGGTCCGTCGGGCTTGAAAATTGACGCGATTCTCGATTGGGATATGACCGAAGTTCCCGCCGCCGGACTCGCTTTACCCGACCTCGATTTCCTGTTGTTCGACCCGAACGGCAATCAAATCGGTTCGTCCGGCAACGGCACGGGTCCCGAACGAATCACCGTCAACACGACAATTCCGGGAACATATATCTATCGCGCTTACGGCTGGGCAAACGGTCCGACCGATTTCACAATCGAAAGCACGATTCTTTCGGGCGGTGCGGCTCCGGTCGTTCAGCCGTTCGCGGCGGATTTCTCGTCCGGCGCACAGCGAATTGATTTCGACGGAAATTACAATTTAACGTGGCAGCCGCGCGGAAGCGTCGAAGCCTACGAAATCGAAGAATCAACTGACGGCACGAATTATTCAGTCGTCCGCACGGTTGACGGCAATACGACGAGCGCGGCTTTTTCAAACGTCGCCGACGGAACGCGCAGCTATCGAATTCGTTCGATTACGCCGGGACGCATCGGTAAATTCGTAACTTTACCGAGCAATGTCGAAAGTATTACGGTTTCGCGCCGCACCGAAGTTGACGCGACCGGACAAATCAATGCCGTCAATCGAAGCATAGTGTTTGCCGGAGGAACGACCGAACTCGTGACCGCGCTGAAAAACCAATCAAGCACGGTTTTCTTCCCTAACATTCGGTTTGAAATCGTCTCGATTCAATCGAGCGGAAATTCCGTCACCGTCGCCAACGCCGATAACGGCGGCAACGGCACGACGACTCCGGCTGTGTTTGATTATTCGCAGCTTGTCGGAGCGGATTTTATCGCTAATGAGGAAAGCGGTAATAAGACGATTCGATTTAACAATCCGAACATCGTGCTGTTTAGTTTCACGGCGCGAGTCAAAGCGCACGTTTTGAGCGGAACCGGCACAACATCGGGAACTTCGCAAACCACCACGAGTGGCGAAAGCACCGGCGGAACTTCGTCAACCGGCAGCGGAACGACTTCGACCGGCGGCTCGCTTCTCGGAAGCGGCAATTCGACGCTGCTCAAGTTTACGGTTAATCCTTTAACCGGAATCGTCACCACGCAAATTATTCAATAAAATTTGCGGGAAAACAAAAAAGACGGGCTAATTTTCAGCCCGTCTTTTTTTGTTTTAAATTGCTCAACTCTCTGGAAACAAACATTCATTTCAGCGATTTTCAAGTTTCTCAAGTTCGCCTCAAGTCTTGAAAAACGATTGTCAAGTCTTTCTCAAGAACAAAAAATTATAGTAAGACCATAAGATTTTTCAAAACAACTTTTACAGGAGATTCGACAAATGAGACGCAACGAAACAACGAAAGACACAGTAGTTAAATTAACATCCGCCCTTTTAGTTTGGGCAATTATCTTAGCCGTATTATTTTTCCCATACGATACGACCGACGCGGCTGCCGGCAGTCCGGCGGCAACCGACCCGCTGGCGCAGATGTATAAACGCTCCGCGCCGAATTTTGATTTGAACGCGACGCGCAATCTGGCAAGTTTGCGTCAGGTAACGAGCGCACAGATTGAGGCTTTAAATAACTTAAAGGCAACGACAAACGCTTCTAATGTGACGGTTCGTTGGAATGAGTTCGGCGGTTCGCCCGACGCGATTTATGATTTCGCGTCACAGCCGTTTACGGGAACGCCCGAAGAAGCCGGTCGCGCTTTCTTAAATCAAAACGCCGCGCTTTTCGGTATCTCCGACTTAAATAATGTTCGTGTTTTCAGTCAGAAAGATGCTCTCGGCGGACATCTGATTCGCTTTCAGCAAACATTTAACGGTATTCCGGTCAACGACGGCGGCATCGGCGTTGTGATGAACGCTAACAAGCAAGTGATTATGGCTTCGGGTCCGTTTTTCCGCGACGTTGCCGTTAACACGCAGCCGAGTTTGAGCGCCGACCAAGCCAAACAAGCGGCGGCGGCTGATTTGCAGCAATTTCACGTTGCCTTGCCCGGCGCAGTAACGAATCTCCTTGAAACGGGCTTGAACAATTTAGCCGCGCAAGCCGCGCCGATTGAAAATCTCGAACCGCAGCTTGGCGTTTATCCGATGGCGGACGGTTATCGTCTGGTTTATAAAGTCGCCAAATTTTCAACCAATCCGTTCGGTCTTTATATGGTTTCGGTTGACGCGCACACCGGCGAAATCGTCGGACGCAAAGATTACGTCAGCTATCAATCGCAAGGCGCACTGCCGTTTACGGCGGACGTTTATCCGAAATATCCGACAATTACCGAAGAGCTGAAAAATCGAGGAATTATCAGCGTCTGCGGCGGAATTCCGTGCGGACAAGAGCGCGTCACGCTTCGCAAATTCGACGCGCAAAATACTGTCACCGGATTAAACGGAACTTTAACCGGCACGAACACGGTCGTCAACAACGCGCTGGCGACGAAACAGCCGTTCGCGCAAGCCGCTCTCGGAACGTGGCATTTCCGCAACAACGACCCGACAAAATTTGAAGCGCGAACCAATGAAATTGACCAGTTCGCCGAACCTGCCGAGCATCAGGATGAAATTAACGCCTTCTTTTTTACGACCTATCTGCTCGAATACGTTGACAATCTGCACATCGGCAGTGATCCCGGCTCATTCGGTTCTCAGGGAAGTTTCCCCGACACATACCCGAACAAAACCACGCCGCTTCCGGCAACCGTTCATATCCCGAACGTGTTGGTCGCTTTAACGCCAGCGGCAATCCCGCAGCCGACCGACCCGGAATTCGCGCAGAAAATTCTCGGTCTCGACAACGCTTTCGCGCTCAATTTAACGAGCATTATCGAAGCCGTGACGGGAACGAAATCGCCGGTCGTCGTCAATCCGACTTCTTACGGACACGGCTTTTTGTTCAACGATTTGGCTCTCGAAGGCACAGTTCCGTATCACGAAGGAATGCACGCGATCACTTCGCCGATTGCCGGTCTCGAAGGCACGGAAGGCAGCGCACTCAACGAAGGTCAAGCCGATATGTGGGCGTTTACGATTACCGATAATCCGAGTTTGGGTGATTACGTCGTCAACGGTTTCAAAATTCGCCAACGCTTCCGCGATTTGAACCGCGACCCGGATTCTCTCGCTTACATTCGCAGCGCGAACTCGACGCTCAAATATTCGGACATCGCAACTTTGATTGATCGAACCACCGGGCAGCCGGATTTTGAAGAGCATTACGACGGCGAAATTTATATGTCGACTTTGTGGGACATTCGCACGATGCTTAATCGGGTTTACCCGCAGACGACCTTCAAACGCCCGCGTCCGTCCGACGGTCAGGCACAGAAAGTTATCACCAAAGGCACACACATTTTTGAACGCGATTTTCTCGGCTCGATGTATATTTTAGGAACGACCGCGCC
This sequence comes from Acidobacteriota bacterium, assembly GCA_030855875.1. Classification (GTDB taxonomy): domain Bacteria; phylum Acidobacteriota; class Blastocatellia; order Pyrinomonadales; family Pyrinomonadaceae; genus SXVE01. The sequence goes on along the minus strand of JALYQJ010000366.1, from coordinate 867 downwards.
GGACACAATGGTCAAATCGCGCGATGCGTTCATCGTCGCCGACCAGATGCTTTATCCGACCGATTCGACCGATGCCGATTCGCCGGGCAAACACCGCGCGATGATCGAACAACTTTTCGCCGCAAAAGAACTCGGCGTGAACGCCCTTGAAGTGACGGGCGGCAAAGCAACTATTTCAACGCAGGTGACACCGTTTGCGGGCGACCAGGCTGCGCCGTCAACACCTTCAAATGTTCAGGTTGTTCCGGCTTCGGCTCGTTCCAACCGTGTTTCGTGGAGTGCCGTTTCGGGCGCAACCGCATATGAAGTATTGAAACGCAAAACCGCTTTTGCGAATGCCCGCGAACCGAACGGCAGACGCGAATACGCCGACGGCGATGCTTCGACGACCGGCTTCCGCCACGTCACATATGTCAACGCCGATCAGCTTTCGTTTGAAGACAAAGGCAAAATTCAGGAAGTTTTCGCTGCGGCGGGTTTGAACAATCTTTTCGACAGCGAATACATTGTCCGCGCCATCGGCGTTAATTCAACGGGACAACTCGGCTTCTCGCCCTTCTCAGGCTCGGCACGTCCGACCACCGCAAAACAGGAATTGACCACGCAGGTTGATTCGGCAATCTCGAACATCAGTTTCGCAGGCGGCTTGACGACGTTCGACAACAAATTAACCAACGCCCGCGGCGCGTTTTCAACCGATAAGACGATTTACGCTCCGCTCGAATTCCAAATCGTCAGCATCTCGAACCCGACCGTGACGGTTAAAAATGCCGACGCTAACGGAAACACGTTCGTCTATAATCAAACGCTCGCACTCGGCTCGACTTCAAACGCCAAACGGTTTGAATTCAACAATCCGATGACGCA
>JALYQJ010000084.1 GCA_030855875.1 Acidobacteriota bacterium | reverse complement strand
CTTTGACGAGTTCGGCGCAAGCCATCTCCAAACGGTCAATATTTTCAAGCACGATTCGCTGCATACTCGCGCCCGTCACTTTATTGGATAAACCGTCGCTGCACAACAGCAGAATATCTCCGCGTCGTGGCATCAACCGTGCCGACACCGGATAGATTTCGTTTTGCGCTCCGAGTGCCTGCAAAATTACGTTTTTGAGCGTGTGCGTTTCGGCTTCTTCGGGTGAGATTTGCTGCGCGTCAATTAATTGCTGCACGAGAGATTGATCTTTTGTGACCTGATAGATTTTACCGTTGCGAACCAGATAAGCGCGGCTGTCGCCGACTTGAATTAAATCAACTGCTTCGGGCGTGATGCTGACACCTGTAAAAGTTGCGCCCATTCCTTGAAATTGCGGGTCGGTTCGTCCTTGTTGGTGAATTAAATAATTGGCGTAAATGGTCGCGTCATACAATTTTCCGATTAAAGAGGTGGCATAATTTTCGGGTGTAATGGTTTTTTCCGGGTCATCGCCGTCCAAAATTTTCCGGCTGACCGTTTCGACCGCCATTTTACTGGCGACTTCGCCCGCCAATGCGCCGCCCATTCCGTCGGAAACGGCTAAAACGATTCCGCTGTCATCAATTTCAAATCTTTGTGATTCGATAATGAATTCGTTCGGTTCCTGCGAACTCGTCCACGCTTTAACGTCCGAAATGTGCAGCATCAGATAGTTATCTTCGTTGCCTTTGCGAACGCGCCCGATGTGTGATGTGGCATGAATATCAACAATTAACATATTTTAAGAGTGGAGAGTGGAGAGTGGAGAGTGGAGAGTCAGATTGAAATTAATTCTCTCTGCTCTTTACTCTATATTCTATGCTCTCTACAAACCGAGTGCCTGATCTAAATCCTCAATAATGTCTTCTATATCTTCAATTCCGACGGAAATCCGCACTAACCCGTCGGTGATTCCCAAACTCTCGCGTTTGTCAGCCGGAACGGAGGCGTGTGTCATTGTTGCCGGATGAGAAATCAGCGATTCTACACCGCCCAAACTTTCGCCTAAAGTGCATACCTTAACACCTTCCAACACTTTTCTGGCATTATCGAGCGAACCGGTTTCAAATGCAACCATTCCGCCGAAGCCCGTCTGCTGACGTTTGGCGAGTTCGTGCTGCGGATGCGAAACGAGTCCGGGATAATAAACCTTCTGCACGTTCGGATGTTCGGTTAAAAAATTGGCGACTGCGCGACCGTTACGGTCGTGCGCCTGCATTCGCACGGCTAGAGTTTTCGTTCCGCGCAAAACCAAAAAAGAATCGAATGGCGAGAGAATCGCCCCGACGCTGTTTTGAATAAACTGAATCCATTCAGCATCTTTTTCGTCGTTAAGAGCGGCAAATCCGCCGACCGAATCGGAATGTCCGTTTAAATATTTCGTCGTTGAATGAACGACAATATCAACGCCGAAATCCATCGGACGCTGAAAATAAGGTGACATAAAAGTATTATCGCAGACGACTTTCGCGCCGTGCGCGTGCGAAACATCGGAAACCGCCTGCAAATCCGTGACGGTCATTATCGGATTGGTCGGCGTTTCGACAAAAACCATTTTAGTGTTCGGCTTAAATGCTTTTTCGAGATTCGTCACGTCGGAAGTATCAACCAAATCGAACTCGATTCCGTAATTTGACAGAACGCGGCTGAAAAGCCTGTAAGTTCCGCCGTATGTGTTATCGCCTAAAATAACGTGATCGCCCGCTTTAACGAGTTTTAAAACAGCATCGGTCGCCGACATCCCGGAAGCGAAGGCATAGCCGAATCGTGCGCCCTCGAGCGCGGCGATGTTTTTCTCCAGCGCGGAACGGGTCGGATTCTGCGTCCGCGCATATTCATAACCTTTATGAACGCCGAGAGCGTCCTGCGCGTAAGTAGAAGTTTGGTAAATCGGAACACTAACTGCGCCGGTCGCCGCATCGGGTTCATTTCCCGCGTGAATTGCAATTGTCGAAAAGCCCATAAAAGATGTAAAATTTTTCCCGAAAACTCAATTATTCTAACTCTTTTGAAAAAAATAGACTACCGGCATTGTTAAATTTCTATAAAATCAACACTAATTTATCTGAAAATTTTCGCCAAATTTATTCGAGTGAGGAGATTTCCGGGCAGAGTAAGGTGATTTGACTTGATTTTAGTCGGTTAGCAGAGTAAAACTTACAAATCAATATTATTTAACTTCACTCACAATAACTTTTTTTAATAAAAACTACGCGGAACTTTGAGCCGGAAAAGAATAAATGGACATAAATCAACTGGAAGTTTTATCGGTCGTCGCGCGAGAGAGAAGTTTTTCGAGAGCCGCCGAAGTATTGAGCCGGACGCAGCCCGCAATCAGCCAATCAATCCGGCGGTTGGAACAGGAAGTCGGTGAAAAACTTTTCGACCGTTCATCCAAAGACGGAACTTTGACTCTCGCCGGTGAAATTTTGGTGGATTATGCCAAACAAATGCTCAATTTGCGGCAGACGGCGCACGACGCGATTCGGGAAATGCGCGATTTGCAGCACGGCAAAGTAACGATTAGTGCTAATGAACACACGGTTTTTTATCTTTTGCCCGTCATTGAAGAATTTCGCAAACTTCACCCGCAGATAAAAATCGAAGTTCAGCGCGGCGTTGCGAGTCGCATTCCAAAAGAAATTATGGCGCGCGAAGCCGAGTTGGGAATTATCTCGTTTAAGCCGAACGACAGCTCGGTCGTTTCGATTTCGATTACAACCGACGAACTGGCATTGATTGTTTCGCCAAAACATTTTCTGGCTGATAAAACGAGTGTCTCGATTAAAGAACTCGGCGAAGAAAATTTCATCGCTCATAACGCCATTTCACCATACCGCCAAAAAGTCATCGAAAGTTTTGAAAAGCACAATACGAAATTGAATATTCCAATCGAACTTCCTTCGCTCGAAGCGATTAAAAGATTAGTTGAAAAAGGTGTCGGCGTTGCGCTCGTTCCGAAATTGACGGCGCAAAACGAGATTGCCAGCGGACAACTAAAGGCTTTGTCGGTGCGGGAGATGAAGTTGGAAAGAAAACTCAATATTATTTACCGGCGCAATTCGGTTTTGTCACACGCCGCCAAGGTTTTTTTGAAATTAGCAAAGGAAATGAGCCGTTCAAGCAGCGGTGAAAACTAAAAACAAATATGATAGATTTATTATCCAAATTTATTTATTCATTTTCCGAAAAATAAGTTAAAATGTCCGACGAGTTTGTTTTTCAAAACTTAATCAAAGAATTTTAGTTCCTGAAAAAAGCGAGGAAAATATGACAGAAAATGATTTTGCCGAAGCTCTTGCGCCTTCGGAAAGACGAAAATCAGACCGTAAAAAATTAATCGTTGACGTGAAATTTGAAGGCGGCGATGCGACCGGCATCGCCAACACGCGCGACATCGGTGTCGGCGGACTTTATATGACGACGAATACGACGCTCGAAATGGGAACGCCGGTTTTTATAACGATGAATGTCGGCGACCGGGAAATTTCCTTCGGCGGAACCGTCGTTTATACCGATCCGGGACAAGGTGTCGGTATCCGTTT
>JALYQJ010000050.1 GCA_030855875.1 Acidobacteriota bacterium | reverse complement strand
ATTTGAGAAACATTTTTGCCGTCGGTGTTCGCCATCCAAATTTGCGCGGCGAATTCGCTTTTGTCGGCGGTCATCACCGCTTCGCTCACCGTGTAAACGACGCGCTTCCCGTCCGGCGAAACTTGCGGCGAGCCGACGACTTTGGTTTTCACCTGCATTTCGGGTGTCCAAGTTTGCTGCGCCGACGCGGACGCGAAAAGCAGCGCGATTGATAGAAAAACAAACGTCTTTGACGCGAAAGATTTCATATTTCAATTTTCTCCTAAATTTAATTTGAAAGATTGTTTGAGAATTGTAACTTATTTGCGTTTTGCGGAACAATGAAAAAGCGGCGTTTAATTACCAAACGCCGCTTATAATAATTTCGACCGACAGTTGCACAATTGTTTTTACAGATTCTTTTCGGTCGAAACTTTAACCGTGTGTTCCGCTTGAATTTTCGGAGTCATCTCCGCGCGGGGAACGGTTTTATTGACGTTGGCATTAATATGCGGAGCGATAATTAAGGCGACGATACTCATCAGCTTAATAAGAATATTCATTGAAGGTCCTGAGGTATCTTTGAACGGATCGCCGACGGTATCGCCCGTCACGCTCGCTTTATGAGCTTCGCTTCCTTTATACTGCATTTCCCCGTTGATCATTACGCCGGCTTCAAATGATTTTTTAGCGTTATCCCAAGCTCCGCCGGCATTGTTTTGAAATATTCCCATCAGGACACCCGAAACGGTCACGCCCGCTAATAAACCGCCGAGAACTTCCGGTCCGAAAGCGAATCCGACCGCAACCGGCGTAATCAAAGCAATCGCGCCGGGAAGCATCATTTCTCTTAAGGATGCTTTAGTCGAAATAGCGACGCATTTCTCGTATTCCGGTTTCGCTTTATACTCCATAATTCCCGGAATATCTCTAAACTGCCGCCGGACTTCCTGCACCATCGCCATCGCCGCTCTGCCGACGGCGGCGATACAAAGCGAAGAAAAGATAAAAGGAATCATTCCGCCGACGAACAGCCCCGAAAGAACATCGGCTTTATAAATATCAATCGAACTGATACCGGCAAGACCGACGTAGGCAGCAAATAATGCGAGAGCCGTCAGAGCCGCCGAAGCGATAGCAAAACCTTTGCCCGTCGCGGCGGTCGTATTTCCGACCGCATCCAAAATATCGGTTCTTTGGCGAACCTCTTTCGGAAGTCGGCTCATCTCGGCAATACCGCCCGCGTTGTCGGCAATCGGTCCGAAAGCGTCAATCGCTAACTGCATCGCCGTCGTCGCCATCATTCCGGCGGCGGCAATCGCCACGCCGTATAAACCGGCAAAGTAGTGCGATAAATAAATACCGGCTGCCAGAATAAGCGTCGGAACTAAAGTTGATTCCATTCCGACCGAAAGACCGCCGATAATATTAGTCGCCGCGCCCGTATCGGATTGCTGAACGATTGAATTAACCGGACGTTTCCCCATCGCCGTATAAAATTCAGTGACGATGCTCATCAATGCACCGACAATCGAGCCGACTAAGATTGCGTAGAAAACTCCCGTATTCGTGAAGTTAGCTCCTCGAAGCGTCATATTCGCGGGCAGCATCCACATCACGATAAAGTAACAGGCGATGGTCGTAATAATAACTGAAATCCAGTTCCCGATGTTCATCGCTCTTTGAACATTGCCTTTATCATCGGAAATTCTCACAAATGAAAAACCGATGATAGAAAATACAATTCCAAGTCCGGCAATCAGCATCGGCAGCAGCATCGGAGAAAGACCGCCGAAATTATCGCTGACGACAATCTCACGTCCGAGAACCATTGTCGCCAGAATCGTCGCCACATATGAGCCGAAAAGGTCGGCTCCCATTCCGGCAACGTCGCCGACGTTATCGCCGACGTTATCGGCAATCGTCGCCGGATTTCTCACGTCGTCTTCCGGGATTCCCGCTTCGACTTTGCCGACTAAATCCGCTCCGACATCCGCCGCTTTGGTATAAATTCCGCCGCCGACTCTGGCAAAAAGAGCGATTGATTCCGCGCCCAGAGAAAAACCGGCAAGAACCTCAATCGCTTTTTCCATTGCGAATCCATTAACGGAACCGCTCGGATTCAAAGCGGTATTCGCAACGTAGATATTGTAAAAAACAATAAACAAAGAACCGATACCTAAAACCGCCAGTCCCGCCACGCCGAGTCCCATCACGGTTCCGCCGGTAAAAGCGACTTTCAAGGCTCCTTTTAAACCGGTGCGGGCGGCTTGAGTCGTTCTGACATTCGCTTTAGTGGCGATATTCATTCCGATATAACCGGCAGTCGCGCTCAAAACCGCGCCGATAATAAATGAGACCGCAATCACCGGAGAAGATGTTTCGATCATCGTTCCCGACCAGCCGAGAATTGCCGCCGCGACAATTGCAAAGTAGGTTAATACTTTCCACTCGGCTTTTAAGAATGCCATCGCGCCTTCGGCAATATAGCCCGCCAGTTCAACCATATTGGCTTCGCCGGTCGGCTGCTTGTAAACCCATCTGGATTGCACCGCCATCACAACTAATCCAAAAATACCTAATGCCGGGATCAGATAAAGAATTATAGATTCCATTAAAAACCACCTATCCGTTAAATTTTTTAATTAAAAATATGACAGCCCTTTCCAGCGCGAAGAACAACGAACCGAATCAGGCAAAAGGGTAATTATTGCCGATTTTAGGGCAAAGATTCAAATAGACTTTACGAATCAGGCAAGAAACATCCGATTCTTTTAATAAGATCGAACACAAATTGCAAGGAAAAAGCACCGATTGATAAGTGTTTAGCTTCATCAATCGGTGCTTTTTCCGCATTTATTCGTGCTTTATTTTCCCTTTTCCATTAATTCGATAAATCGCCGAAAAAGATATTCCGAGTCGTGCGGACCGGGCGCAGATTCGGGATGATACTGGACGGAAAAAACCGGCAGAGTTTTGTGACGCAAACCAGCGACCGTCTCGTCGTTTAAGTTGATATGCGTTATTTCGACATCATCAGGCAGCGATTTTGCTTCGACGGCGAAACCGTGATTGTGCGCAGCGATTTCGACTTTGCCGGTCGTCAAATCCATAATCGGCTGATTGCCGCCGCGATGTCCGAATTTTAATTTGTATGTTTCGCCGCCGAAAACCTGTCCCAAAAGCTGATGTCCGAGACAGATTCCAAACATCGGAACATTTTCTTCGGTCAATTTTTTGATTTCATCAACGACGGTTTTCATTGAAGCCGGATCGCCCGGACCGTTTGAAAGAAAAATTCCGTCGGGTTTTAGCGCGACAACTTGTGCGGCGGAAGTTTCAGCCGGAACAATCGTGATTTTGCAGCCCATTTTGGCAAATTCGCGCAGAGAGTTTGTTTTTACGCCGAAATCGTAAGCGACGACGTGAAATCTTTCCATTGCGTTGGCGGGATAATCGAAATTTTCCGCAGTCGTGACCGTGCTGGCAAGTTCGCGGTTTTTCATTTCCGGCGATTTCAGAACTTTTTCCAGTAGAGTTTTTTCGTCCGTTTCAATCGAAGAAATGCCGACGCGCATCGCGCCTTTATCACGAATATGTCGAACGAGTGCGCGGGTATCGAGATGCTCGATTCCGACGATTTTATGGCGTTTCAAATAAGAATCAAGCGTTTCGGTCGAACGCCAATTCGAGGCGACGCGGCTCGCTTCGCGGACGACGAAGCCTTCGACCCACGGGCGGCGCGATTCGGCATCTTCTTCATTCACACCGTAATTTCCGATCAGCGGATACGTCATCGCAACGATTTGTCCGGCATAACTCGGATCGGTCAAAATTTCCTGATAGCCGGTCATCGAAGTGTTAAAAACCATCTCGCCGAACGATTCGCCTTCCGCGCCAAACGACGCGCCGCGAAACGTCCGACCGTCTTCAAGAACCAAAATCGCTTTTTTTGATAAGTTCATTTTCAACGTCTGAAACAACGATTACGCAGATTTACACGGATTTATAAAAGATAAAATCCGTGTAAATCTGCGTAATCGTTGTTTCTCTCCACCTTTATTCTTCACTCTCGGCGCGAATGTCGTCAATTTTTTGCTCGTCCTGAATATTATATTCGCCGTGTTCCAAAAATCCGATGTTCGATGGTTTCCAATAGCGGAAAAACGCTTTGCCGTAGATATATTTTTCGGGAACTAACCCCCAAATACGAGAATCGGAGGAGTTATCCCGATTGTCTCCCATTACGAGATAATAATGCGGAGCGACCTTTTTCGATTCGTAACTTATCAAACTCTGATTATGCTCAGAATCCAGATACGGTTCGTTTAACTCGCGTTCATTAATCAAAACCTTTCCGTTACGAACTTCAACCACTTCGCCCGGCAAACCGATAATACGTTTGACATAGCTTTTATCAGGATCGTTGGGATACCAGAAAACGACAATATCGCCGCGTTGGAGATGTCCCCAACCGACGCTTCCAATTTTGTAATAAACTAATTTGTTGACCAACAGACGCTCGCCGTCGTGAAGCTGCGGCAGCATCGAAGTTCCTTCGACGACGACCGGCTGGGCGACGAAAACGCCGAATAAAATAAAGACGGCGATAATTAAAATAATATCGCGTAAAAGCCGCATACTTTCGAGCCAAAGTCCTTGTCTGGATTCGACTTTTAGTTTTTGAACTTCAATATCGCGGTCGTCCGCTGCCGACACGACTCCAAAATCAAACTGGTTTTTTCTTTGAAAATCGAACATAATCAAGTGTTTTTGATGACCTTTTTGAGGCTTTCGGTTGGAGAAAAACTTCTCCCGATCTATCTAAAACTAGCTTTATTATTACTCTTTGTCAAAAGAAAATAAAAAAGGGAAAAACTGAAAAAGGTGAAAAAGTTAAAATTTATGAATGAAGAAATCCGCCGTTTATTTCCCGCAACTGAAAAATACGCTTATTTAAACAGCGCGGCAATTTCGCCTTTGCCGCGCGTTGCGGCAGAAGCCGTTTATTCGCAGCTCAGAGACGTTTCGGAAAACGGTTCGGCAAATTACGCTGATTGGATTGCGACTAAAAATCGCGCACGGGAAATGATCGCGGAAATGCTCAGTGTAAAATCGGAGCAGATTGCATTTATGCGAAATACGTCCGACGGCTTCGCCTCGGTCGCCAACGGTTTGAAGTGGCAAAAAGGCAATAACATCGTCACGTTTGCAAAAGAATTTCCCGCCAATTTTTATGCCTGGCGGCGAATCAGAGATAAATTCGGGGTAGAACTGCGGCTTTGCCCGGAGCGCGGCGGACGGATTGATTTGGACGAATTCATTAACTTAATTGATTCAAATACAAAACTCGTTTCCGTCAGCGCGGTGCAGTTCGCTTCGGGATTTCGCGCCGATCTGGAAAGAATTGGCGCGGCGGCGCGAAAAGTTGACGCGCTTTTTGCAGTTGATATTATTCAGGGCTTCGGCGCGATGCCGTTTGATTTGCCCGCGCAATCGGTTGATATTGCGGCGGGCGCGAGTCATAAATGGCTTTTTTCGCCCGAAGGCTGCGGCATTTTATATCTTTCCGAACGGGCGCGGGAACGGGTCGAGCCGACGCTGGTCGGTTGGATAAGTGTCAAAGAACCTTGGGATTTTGAAGATTACGAACAGCCTTTTAAACCGAACGCGCTCGCTTGGGAAACGGGAACCGGCGGAATTTCGCTATTTTACGGTTTGGAGCAAAGTTTGAAACTCTTGCGCGAAACCGGAGCGGAAAATGTCGAAAATTATCTGGAGAACTTGAGCGATTATTTATGCGAATTGCTGGCAGGGAAAAATTACGAGATTATCAGCTCACGCGAGAAAAGCGAAAAATCGCAGATTGTCTGTATCAAACATCGCAACGGTTTGACCTCGAATGAAATCGCAAAACATCTGGAAAACGAAAAAATCATCGTTTCTCCGCGTGGCGACCGCATTCGCATTGCACCGCATTTTTTTAATAATCAACAGGATGTTGAACGGCTAATTGAAACTTTACCCTAAAATTTATAGCCACAGAAAGGCACAAAATTCACAGAAAAGATTATTTTTTTATTCTTCCTTTTGCTCTTTTTGTGCCTTTTTGTGGCTACAAATCTTAATCTTTCAAAAATTCTTTCGGCACAATTTGCACTGATAAATCATCCAGATTCAAGCGCGTCATTCCGCCCGCGTCGGAAAAGGCTGCCGTCGTTGCGCGTTTTTGGTCGCGCAGGTAAAAGAATATGATGCCGACGATGATTCCGCTGAGAACCGACAATCCGATTCCGAGAACGATTACCAGAGTGGTCGCAACGAAAATTTGAGACGTAGTTTGAACAAAAGCGTATTCCGCACGCCGCAGCATAAAAGGATTTTCGCCAAGCCACTGCACATCCTTTTCATATTTTACGCGGTCGAGCAAAGCGTTTGCCGCCGCCGCGTCGGGAGCGTCAAAAACAAAAGCATTGTAATTGCCGATTCGCCGGTAGACGATATTTTGCGGCTGCCCGATTTCCGCCAGACGCTGCGCGGTCTTATTATCCATTTCGACCGACGACTGCGGTGCGGCATATTCGATAATAAGCAGTTTACCCTGCGGATACGCGGCAGTTACGGCTTCGGTTCCGCCCGCAAAATCAATCAAATCGTAAATCGGACGTTCTCCGAGAGATTTCCGCAAATCGTCGGAATTAGTAATGAAAATTGCACCGTTTCGGACATTTTCCCATTCCGGTAAATGTTTAAGCAAAACCGGAAGTCCGTCTGTATCTGAAACCTCCTGAGTTTTTTGCGTCGGAGCATTTTGCGCCTGTGCTGAAACAACAAAATTTGCCGACAGTGACACGCAAACCAAAATTAAAAATTTTATTAATCCTGTTTTGTTCATTTTTATAAATTTACCGGCTCGATGATTCTCCGAATTTTTTTTATAACTGGATATTAGCATCGTTTAAAATACAGGTTAAATTAGTAACGAATCAATACGTTTAACGAAATCGTGTCTGCAATACACCAATTGTTACACGCTTTAAGTGAATCCGAACTTGGATGTAAGACGAATTTAAAAGTATGTCTAATAAAATGCAACAAAATGGCTTGACCGGCGTGTCTTAATCTTGAAATTGACGATAAGAAAAGTTTGGCACACCAATTGATACAATATCATTCGGGGGAATTAGAAAAATGACAACTACAACAGAGACTTTGAATTATCCGGTATTTCAGGCGACAACGGAAAAAAGCGAAGACAGTGCGGTGGAGTTTGAGCGGATTGAGGATGTCAGTTCAGCGAACGATTTTACTTTGGCGCAGTCGGCTGCCAAAGGCGATATGGTTGCTTTTGAAGAACTTTATCAGCGTCATCACCGGCGGGTTTATTCAATTTGTTTGCGAATGCTGCAAAACGCTTCGGAAGCGGAAGATTTAACGCAGGATGTTTTCATTCAGCTTTATCGCAAAATCGGAAGTTTCCGCGGTGACTCCGCTTTTACAACCTGGCTTCACAGAATGACTGTCAATCAGGTTTTGATGCACTTCCGAAAACGAACGGTGAAATTTGAAAAAACGACCGAAGAAGGGGAAACTCCGGTGCAGATTGTTTCTGGCACCGAGAATCCTTTCAAAATGCCGATTGTTGACAAAATCGCTATCGAACACGCAATCGAACAGCTTCCGCCGGGTTACAAAAAAGTTTTCGTGCTGCACGATGTCGAAGGTTTTGAACACGAGGAAGTAGCGAGAATTTTAGGCTGCTCGGTCGGAACATCAAAATCGCAACTGCACAAAGCGCGCTTGAAATTACGAAAACTTTTAGGCAAAAAAGCTAATCCGCGGGTGGTTGGCGCATATTAAATCAACTTGAATTAAATTAGAAAAGGCTTCTCAATAAATGAGAAGCCTTTTTGTTTTGAAAATTTCGCGTTCTTAAAACCAATTTTCCTTTATTTTTATATTTCTTCTTTCGAGTTCGGCAACAAACATTTCCGCGTTAATAACTTTTTCCTGCGGAATCGCGCCGCGTTCGCTCGTTGCGCCCGTTGCCATCATTTGCGCGATGATCGAAGCCGGAAAAGCGGTTGTTCGCATCATTGCGCTTAAGTTTGTCGTTTCGTCGTATTTATCAACGATGTCGCAGCGCATCCGTTTTGTTTCGTCGCTTTTTGTTCCGACAAATTCGAGCCTTACCAAAACATAATCAGGTTCGTCCGATGGAAGATTACGCTGCAAAAGCTCGCCGAATACTCGGCGCGGAGTTGTTTTTACGTTGGCAACCGTAATCTCACCGCTCGAACACAAACCTAAATCAATCATCGTCTTAAATTTTTCGCAATGCCCGGCGTAACGAATCGTTTTGTAATCGAGTTCGCTGATTTTTCCCAGAAAAGTATCGGGCAAAGTTGAAGTTCCGCCCGACGTTTGAAACGCTTCGAGCGCGGGAAAATCATCGAACGAAAGATTTTCTAGTTCGGTCATTGATTGAATTTCACGTATTTTTCCGCCTCTGATGACGCGAGCCGTTTCGACGTATTCGTTAATCAAGCCTTCGACTGAAAAAACGAGTTGATAATTAAGCGGCGGTTTCGGATTTTGCGGCAAGCCGCCGACGCGAATGTGAATTTCTTTTATCTCGTCAAATTTTTTTGCGCCGTGCATCGCCAGAATCGAAACCATTCCGGGCGCGAGTCCGCAATCGGGAATGATGTTTATTCCGGCTTTTTTTGCTTTTTGGTTTAAGGCAAGCTGCTCGTCAACGATTGCGTTATTTCCGCCTAAATCGCAAAAATTACATCCGGTTTCGATTGCCGCTCTCGAAAGCTCGGCGTTATGCCAGTAATTAACGCAGGAAATCGCCGCGTCGTGTCCGCGCATTAAATCTGCCACTTCCGAATATTTTGACGCATCAATCCGGCGCGGTTCGATTTTGTCCGTTCCGACTTTTTCCGCGACTGCGACGGATTTTCCTAAATCAAAATCAGCGACCGTGACGGCTTCGACATCCGGCGAATTATGCGCCAAATCATAAACCGCGCCGTGTCCCATTCTGCCCGCGCCGAGAACAAGTATTTTCATAGAGTGGAGAGTGGAGAGTTGAGAGTGGAGAGAAAATTCGTAATTTCTTTTTACTCTCTACTCTCCACTCTCCACTGATTTTTTACCAATCGTCGAAGCCTTCGGGTTTTTCCGCCGCGACGATTGCTCTCGCTACTTCCCAAACCTTTTTTTTCCAAAGCCGAATCGAATCGGTAAGCTGCAAAGCGGCTTGCGGATGCGCGGCGTTGCGTTCGAGACGAATAACCTGTGCGGCAACCTGCACTTCGTCATCCGGGTTATCCGTTACGGTTAAAGTTACTTTGCTTCCAACCGTCGGCAAAAGTCGCGGCAGGTAAACCAACGCGCCATTTGGTCCGACGTTTTCCGTTAATCCCTCTTCGGTAACTTCTTTTCCATTTTCATCCTTCCACTTCAATCGGATCGGCAAAGAGATAACATAGCGATAACCGCCGCGGCGTTCTGGCATAATAATTAACCTTTTTTTCGGGAATTAATTTAAACTGTTATTAAACTAAAGACGCAAGAAATATACGAAATTCAACCGTTTAAGTCTATCACGGAAAAGGCGTTTTATCCCTGTAAAAATGGTGGTCGTAACAACAATTCCATATAGAATAAAGAGTTGCGGTTTTTGAAGGGTTGCGCTTCCTCGTCAAAAAGTGATAGTATCAAAAATAGTTTTTACCAAAGAGCGGAAAAAACTTGGCGGATTTACACCAAAAACAACCTTCAATTTTACGCGATAAAAAACCGAAACGATTGTTTGTGATTTTTTCAAACATTCGTTTGTGTTTAATTGAAAATAAAAATTCAGGAGAATGAATAATGACAAATCCAGCTAGAGGAGGCGTTATTCTGACTTTGATTTTAATGACCGGAATATTTTTCCTGTCGGAAATCGAAACAGATGCCGCGCTCATTATAGCGAATGATTCTAAAGGAAACATTCAACAAACAAACGCAGAATTTATCAGTAATAATTCGACAGAAACCAGCAAAGATTCCACTTCAGAAAACACTACCAGCGAATCAAGGGAAATCGAAAACTTAATCGAAGCGGCTATTTCCAGCAGCGGCAATAAACTTGCGCTAATGGGTTCTTTTTCAGCAACCGCTTACTGCTTAAAAGGCAGAACCGCATCAGGCGGAGGCGTAAGGCGCGGAATAGTCGCCGCCGACCCGAGAGTTTTACCGCTCGGCACACGCATCAACTTAAATGCCGGTTCATACAGCGGAAGTTATGTCGTCGCCGATACAGGCGGCGCAATCAAAGGACGCAAACTGGATATTTGGATCGCAAGCTGTTCCGAAGCCAGACGCTTCGGACGCAGAACCGTTAGAGTCAACAGATAATCAAAATAATATAAAATTTTAAGATACTTTTTTATCGAGCAGCCGTTTTCAGAATTGGAACGGCTGCTTTTTTCTTTAACATCAAATACGGCAATTTGACAGTAAAATAATCCGATTTTATTAACGAATGATTTTAGTTTCCTTCGGCAAAATTATTTTGAAATCAGAAGCGTTGACCGCCGCGTTTTTTTGCGGATTGCTCAACAAAATATTTGTCCAATCGCCGTTATTTTCAGTAATTTTCGCCTGAAGCGGCATTCCGTTCGCATCAATCCAGATTTCAATTGCTTTATAATTTCCCGGCGTTTTCGGCGTAAGTTCGAGCTGCCACGCCGGAATATTACCGCCGACGCTTTCGCGTCCGAGATATTTGATGTTGAAAAATCCCGTTAATTTCTCTCTCGAAAGATTAAAGAAATTTGCAATCATATCTTTCTGCGCTCCACCGAGTTTTCCTCTTAAAGAAGTATTTAATCGCTAAAGAAGTATTTAATCGCGGACGATAAATCAGGAAATTTCCTCGCATAAGCAAAAAGACTTCCGGTGTTGGCTTTGTCCAATCAACCCGTAATAATAAATCGTTTTTCTCCGTCAGATAACTCGCAACTCCTTCGAGCGTATCAATTTCGCTAAGTTGCGAATTGTATTTCGTCATCTTAATATCGGCGCGAAGCGATGTTAGTGCTTTTTGATGCGCTTCAAATTGTTTGAAAATCTCAACCAATGCCGAACCGCCGTTTCCGGTTACAAGCGGCAGATTTTCAATTTGCTTTTGAGTAATCGTTGAAGCATTTCCGGCTGAACCGTCTATTGAAATAACTTCCGATTCAGTTGAAACGGCTCTTTGCTGTGACGGGGATGTTGATGATGGCGGAGGCGGAGGCGGAGCAGCACTAATCTGTGATTTACCGATGCCGTAACTGAGACCACTTCCGTTACCTGAACCACTTCCCGAACCGGCACCGCCGCCAATAAGATAAGCAACATCGCCGCTCGACCATTTTTTATAAATATTTACCAAAGAAGTTTCACGATTCATA
>JALYQJ010000045.1 GCA_030855875.1 Acidobacteriota bacterium | reverse complement strand
GTGTTTGAAATTCGGCAAGCTGACGTTTGTCTTCTTCGGTCGCGCCGACATTTAAGTAAAGCCCTTCATACCAGCGACCTTTGTAAAAAATTCTCTCTTCCGGTTCGCGGCAGAGAAATTGTTCTTTAACGATTACTTCGCCGATTTCGCTTTTGCCTTCGGTCAACTGCATTTCGTCGAGCAGAGAAATGAGTTCCGTGTTTTCCCGAAACGGAACGGGCAAATAATGTGCGCCCCACGGATAGCCGATGTAATCGTTCGCGCCGCTTTGCGCCGTGCCGCCGATTTTGTTTTCGAGTTCGAGCAGAACAAAATCGGTAAAATTTTCTTTTCGGAATTTCCACGCCGCCGTAAGTCCCGCCGCGCCGCCGCCGATAATCGCAACTTTTGCGGTTTCCCAATTGTTTTGAGGAACTTCAAAACTTCGATTTTCGCGCAGAATATGACCGAGATTGACATTCGCCCCGACAATTTCGCCGTCGGGAAAGTCAGTCGGAGATTCGTTTCGACAAGCCGAAAGCGCGAGCGGAAGTCCAAGAAATGCGGTCAAAATTTCGCGGCGCGTAAATTTCATTCGGGTAAATCAGCAGAGAATTGGATAATGGTTTTTAATTTTTTAAATCAACGTCAGAAAATCGGTCACGGCAAACGATTTCTTTGCGAACTTTGCGCCTTTGCGTGAAAAATAATCTTCTCACGCAAAGGCGCAAAGTTCGCAAATGAAAACTTAAATTTTACGATTTTGATTTACATCGAGCCGTTTGCGGTTTCAGCCGGACGCGCCGAACTTAATTGTCCGAAAAATGAGTAGTCGGCTTTTTTGCCGGAGATTTCCAAACGCCAGTGCGTAAAATCTTCGGCGTTGTCGCAATTGTTTCCGCGTCCCTGCAAAACTAAAAAATACGTCGTCGGCTTAATAATGCTTGTTTGAAAAAATCCGTTTCCCGTTTGAACAACGCCTTTGAAACGCCATTCTTTGTATAAAAGCGGACCGCCTCCGCCGATTTGTTTGTCGTCGTGAATGTCGGCTTTAAAGTTCACCATTTGCAAAGGCATCGGCAAAGTCAAAACGCCTTTTTTGCCGTCTTTGGTCGAAAAATTGAATTTCCAGATTTTAGCTGAAAAAACATTCGTCAAGCTGAAAAATTCAGGCGAAGCCGTCCACGATTGTGAATCATAGCTTTTGGCGATGCTTTCCAGACCTTTTATTCCGTCGAATCCGGCTTCGGTCATAAATAAAAACGCGGCTTTATTAAAGTCCATTTCCTGCAGCAAGCCGATTTCGTATTCGCCCGGTTTGCTTGTGCTGATCCGGTATTCGCTCGGCTCGGCGCAACAGGCGCAGGCAAATGTCGAAATCGGAAACATAAGCGCGATTATCAACGCAAAAACAGACGGCAAAGCGTAAATTTTCATAAATTTTATTGTAAAACAGAATTTCTCTGGAATCATTCGGCTGATACTGTATTAAAAATAAAAGTATAAGGATTATTTCTGGCATTTCGGACAAAAATAAGTCGAACGTCCACCTTGTTTTAATCTTTTTATGGCGGTTTGGCAATCGGTGCAAAGGGAATTTTCCTGATTATAAACGCGCCAGCGATTTTCAAATCCGCCGCCGTAATAGCTTTCTTCGATTTTTTCGGGATTCGCGTTTAAGGTCGAGCCGTAGGCGATTGATTCGCGCAAAACTTCGCGTATTTTCTCGTATAAAACGTCGGCTTTTCGGGCGGAAACTTTATCGGCTGAAATCTGCGGATTGACACGCGCGAGAAACATCGCCTCCGAAGCGTAAATGTTGCCGAGACCGCAAACTTTTGTCTGGTCGAGCAGAAATTCCTTCAGACTGCGTTTTGAAGTTTTCAAAATTTGGCGAAAATATTTTGGATTAAATTCGTCGGAAAACGGTTCGGGCGCGAGTTTTTTTATTTCCTTCGCTTCGTTTAATTTTTCGGTTTCGACTATTTTCATTAAACCGAAATGCCTCTGATCTTGAAATACGAGCCGCGTTTCGTCGGCGAAATACAAAATTGCGTGCGTGTATTTCGGCAGTTCGCGCTCAATCGGCAAAAGCATAAAACGTCCGCTCATCCGCAAATGCGCGATTAATGTTGCGCCGCTGCTCAAATCGAAAAGAATGTGTTTGCCCCGCCGATTAACGAATTTTATCTGCGAATTGGTCAACTTTTCGGCAAACTCTATCGGGGAAGTTTCCGGCGCGAGCCGTTCGCGGAGAAGTTCGGCGGCGACGATCAGGCGACCGGAAACAAGTTTATTTAATGATTGCGCGACGAGTTCGACTTCGGGAAGTTCGGGCATACTTTTAATGGTGAATGATGAATGGTGAATGATGAATGAAAGAATTTATTATTTACCGTTCACCATTCATCATTAGACTTTCGTGTAATCGGTCAGCGAGGTTTTATCGCCGAGAACCGCGCCTTTTGAAATTGTGACGTTTTTTCCGAGATAGCAGCTTCGCCCGACAATTGCGCCGCGAATTTCCGTCGCGGTCGAAACGCGCGTGTGCGACCAAATGACGGAGTTTTCGATAGTCGCTTTTTCCTCGACGTGAACGCCCGCGCCGAGTATCGAATTAATGATTCGCGCGTTCGGTTTGATAACGCACTCGTCGCCGATAATCGAATGTTTATCAACTATGGCGGCGGTTGCGATGTCGGCGTTGGTTGATTTTTCGACTTCAAATCCGTTTATTTTGCCGTTTAAAAAGTCGTGATGAACTTCCAGATAACTTGCGGGCGTTCCGATGTCGCGCCAGTATTGATTTTTCATAATGAAGGCGTAAAACGGCTTTTGACTATTTAAAATGTCGGGAAAAACATTGTATTCAAATGAGCAGTTTTCGCCTCTCGGAATAAGATCGAGAATTTCCGGTTCGAGAACGTAAATACCGGCATTGACGTTATTTGTCGTCAGCGCGTCAATTTCTTCGGGTTTCGGTTTTTCACGAAACCGCAGAATATTTCCCTCCGCGCCGGTTTCCACTAAGCCGTAAGCCGACGGATTTTCGACCGGAACCAGAGTCAGCGTCGCTTCCGCTTTTTTTTCTTTGTGAAGATTTATGACTTCGGAAATGTCCAAATCGGTCAAAATATCGCCGTTGAAAACTATCGTCGTTTCACGAATCGCATCGGCGGCGAATTTATATGCGCCGCCCGTTCCCATCGGCGACGGCTCGGTAACGAATCGCAAATTTACGCCGTATTCCGAGCCGTCACCCAAAAGCTGCTCGATTTTATCCGGCTGATAACTGAGCGAAAGCGTGATGTCTTTTATTCCGGCGCGCCGCAAAATCTCGATTTGATAAAGCAAAAAAGGTTTGTTCAAAACCGGAACAATCGGTTTCGGTGTGTAAACGGTCAGCGGTCGAAGCCGTGTGCCTTTGCCGCCGGCTAAAATAAGTGCCTGCATAAATTTATAATGAAAACTCCGATAAATAATAAACTCTTATAGACTAAAAAAACGAATTGGGAAAATCAAAGTGCAAACACTTAGTCAAAGAAACAAACAATAGTTACAAATTTTGTTAAAAATCGTTGACACATTTTGGCGAACGTGATAGCTTAAAATTTGCAGGTCACAGACCAAGCAAAAAGCCTGCTCAACCCCATCCGACGACAGTAAAATCTTTTCAAACAAACAAAGCAAAATAGATTCTTAAATATTTGATTCACAATGAGTTTCGATAAAATAAAAGCGATGCGTAACGCTGAACGGTATTTGTCGCAAGGCAAAATTCGGGCGGCAATCGGGGAATATAAGCAAATCGTCGAACACGACCCGAAGGATTTCAGTACTCTGAATATTCTCGGTGATTTGTATACGAAAAACGCTGAAAAAACCGAAGCCGTCAGATGTTTTACCCGTGTGGCGGAATATTACGGCAAACAGGGATTTGCTCAAAAAGCGATTGCTATTTATAACAAAATCTCCCGTCTGCAGCCTGATTCTACTGAAGTTTCCGCAAAACTGGCGGAACTTTATCAAATGAAAGGTTCATTATCCGAAGCGCGTTCGCATTACGTCGCGCTAGCCGGACAATATGATCGCGTCGGAAAAAAAATCGAAGCACTCGCAATCTGGAAAAAAATCGCCGAACTCGATCCGAACGACACGGACGTTTTTCTGAAAATTGCCGAGTCATACTTGCAGGAAAATCAAACGGGCGAAGCGGCTGACGCATTTATCACGGCTGGTGAACGGCTGGCAAAACAAGGCAAATTCGATGCGGCTCTGGCGATTTTTTCCCGGACGCTGGAAATTCGGGAAAACGATTTCAAGGCTTTAGACGGATTTGTAAAAGCGCAAATCAGTCTCGGAGACACGGAAGAAGCGGCTAAAACGCTGGAAAAAATTCTTGAAAAACAACCGTTCAATCGTGAAATTTTATATCTTCTGGTTGATTGTCATCTCGATACGAACAATCCGCACGAAGCGGAAAAAGCCATTATCAAACTCGTCGAACAAGAACCGGCAAATTACCCTAAATTTCTTGAATTAATCGAAGTTTACATCAGAAACGGCGATTTGGAATCAGCCTCGCGTACTCTTTCGATGTCATCCGAGCATTTATTGGTCGGCGGACAAGCGAGCGAATTTCTAAAATGGACGAACGAAATTCTCGCCAGAAATCCCGAGCAAATCGAAGCTCTACATCTTTTAGTGCGTTATTACGGCTGGCAGCGCGATGAAAGCGAACTCAAAGAGGCGTTGGAAAGATTAGCCGAAGGCGCGAAGCTGACCGGATCAATCGAAGACGAGCGTTACGCGCTCGCGCAGCTCGTAATGATCGTGCCGCACGAAAGCCGTTACGCTCAGCGTTTGCATGAAATAAACACAGAATATGATTTTGCGGAAGATGTTCCGGTAACTCCGATTTTAGTGCCGCCGGTTAATTTCGAGGATTTTGCCTCTGAAGAATCATCGTTTGACGCTTATCCGGCGGTTCGTTTTGAAGAATCGAAGGAAGGCGCACCGGAGTTTGCAACCAACGGTTTCGGCAATTTTCACCACGATGCCGCTTCGCTGAACGGCTTTGACGACGGCACAAAAGATTTCGTTTTTAGCGGCGACACCTTTGACGCGAAAATCGTCGAAGAATTTGACGAAGACGAATACGATTCGTTTGGCAAAACCGGTAAGATTTTTGATGAAGATTTTAACGCCGTGCAGGAAGTGCCGGAACGGGACGAACTTTCCGCCTCCGACGAATTAAAACTCGAAAAAGAATTTGAAAGCATCCAGTTTTACGTCGCGCAAGGTTATAAAGAATTAGCCGAAAAATCAATCGCCGCACTCGAAGACGAATTCGGCAGCCGCCCTGAATTCGTCGCGCTCCGCGATCAGATGGACGATTCTTTGCAGACACTCGCCGAAAAAACCGCGCCGCTCGTCGAAGTAGTCGAGGAAAATGCGGGAATCAGCTTTGAAAATAATTATGCCGAACCGGAAACGGAAAGTTTCGTTCAGGAAAAGTCATTTGAAAACGGAGCGCAAAGTTTTGATTATATGAACGATTTTCAAAACCATCTCGGTTTTGAAGAAAGTGAATCGTCGAAAGAAGACAGCGATTACGAAACTCATTATCATACGGCGATTGCTTATAAAGAAATGGGTTTGACGGAAGATTCGATACGGGCATTTCAGGACGCGATAAATCTGGTCAGCCCGAACGACGGAACGCGCCGTTTTTTTGCCTGCGCTCATCTTTTGGGGCATTGTTTTATGGAAAAAATGATGCCGAATCTGGCTTTAATGTGGTATAAACGCGCACTTGAAACAAGTAATTTGACTAACGAGGAAAAACAGGGAATCTGGTATGAAATCGGCAACGCTTACGAAGTCGGCGGCGACAGCGAAAAGGCAATCGAAAATTTCGGAATGGTTTACGCCGTTGACGTAGATTATCGTGATGTGAGCGCACGAATTCAGACATTGCACGTCAACGGATAAAACCGGAAAGCGGATAAATTAATAATTAGCCGCGTAAAATCAAGTTATACTTTTTGACGGATATTGTCTAAAACAATATTCGTCATTTTATTTTGTGTTACACATCAGACGGAATCCGAGAAAGTCGAATTTTTTATCCGGTGAAACGGCTTGCCGGAGAGTCAGCAATAACTCTGTTTTTTGTAATATTTTCGCTTTTTCTTTCGTAAACGAAACTCCGCGCACGGTAATTTTACCGGAACTATTCTCTTTTTTTTTTTCCGGGAACGCCGGGTAATATTCAAACTTTGAGAATGTCCATTCGAGGACGTTGCCCATCATATCTTGTATATTTCCAACGGCGGTTTCATCGTCGGTCGCGCCGGCTTCGCGGACAGCTCCGGTAGCAAAATTAACCCGCGCCGGATTCCATTCGCCGCCCCACGGATAAATTAGTTGCTGCGAGCCGCTGCGAGCCGCGTATTCCCACTCTTCTTCGGTCGGCAAGCGACACAAAACTTTGTCGCGCGATGACATCCATGCGGCGAAATTCGTCGCGTCGAAATAAGAAATATTCGTCACCGGAAAACGCTCCTGTCCGGCGGACGGATTGCCTTTTTGCCAATTGTCGGGCGATTTATATTTTTTCGCTCTGACAAATTCAGCGTATTCTTCATTCGTCACTTCGGTTTTGTTCAGATAAAAATCTTCGACCGTTACGGGATGCGCCGGATACTGACTGTCGTAAATGTTCGCGCCTTTCGGAAGAACGTCATTTCTGCCCATTTGAAAAACGCCTCCTTTGATAAAGACCATTTTGTTTTTTATTCTTTCCGGCAGTTGCGGCGGCGGCATTTGCGACGGAGTATTTGTAATCTGCGAGTTGGCGGAATCGTTTTCGGCAGTCGAAATATTCGGTGAGAGTTGTTTGTAAATTAGAAAACCGCCAACGCCGCCGACTAAAAGAAAAGCAAAAAGTCCGGCTGCTAGATGTAAAGCGTTAAAACTTTTGTGCGCGGGAATGCGATTTGTGTTTGAAATATCCGTCGGAGATGTATCCGCCAGTTTTTGTCCCGACGACAAAACATCGAATCCCGGCTGTGTTTCCGCCGTTAAAACCGGAGATGAATTTTTGAATGGGTCGCTGTGAATCGCTGCGTTATCCGGTTTGTCCGATAAAAAAAGTGCTGATTCTTCCGCTCTTTTCCGCGCCGCCGCTTCCAAATCCCGTTTTTCCGATTCGGATTTTGCCAGTTGCTGCGCCGCTTCGATTTGGGACAGCAAGTTTTTCTTGATAATTTCTACATTTTGCTGGTTTTCCAGAGATGTCGAGCGGGCTGTTTCTTCGGCTTTTTTTCGCGCCGCTTCTTCTAAAGCTCTTTTTTCCGATTCGGATTCGGCGCGCTGTTCGGCTTCTTCAAGCCGTTTCTGCGCTTCGATAATTTCTTCTGCCAAACGGCGGGCTTCATTTTCGGCTTTTATTCTTGCGGCTTCTGCCTGTTCGCGTTTCTGCGTTTCGCTTTCCGCCAAACGGCGGGCTTCATCGGCTTTTTGCTGCGCCTCCAAAGATTGCTGTTCCAAACGGTGCGCCTGTTCTTTGATTTGCCGCGCCGCTTCCGCTTCGGCGATTTTCCTTCTTTCGGCTTCAAACTCGGCTAAACGCTCGATTTCTTCTTCGACTTTTTTGCGTTTAACTTCCGCTTCCATACGAAAATACGCTTCGTATTCGGCTTCTTTTTTGGCTTCTTCGTATTTCCTTTTTTCTTCGGCGACTTCTCCGGCTAACTTTAAAGCGATTTCTTCAGCCTTTCGTCTGGTTCCTTCTTCGAGTTCTCTTTGACGAACTTCTTTTTCAGCCTTGTGATGTGCTTTTTCCGCCCGCTGCTGCGCTTCCAGAGCGGTTTTTGCCAGTTCATTCGCCCGTTCTTCGGTTTTCTTTCTGGCTTCTACTTCTTCCATCAAACGGTCGGCTTCGGCTTCGGCTTTTTCACGGGCTTCTCTTTCAATCGCCAGTTTGCCTTCCATTTCCGTCTGCATCCGTTGGCGCACATCTTCTTCGAGCTTTTGCTGCGCCTCTAAAACTTTATAGCGGGCATTTTCGGCTTCTCTCTGCGCCTGATTAAATTCAATCGCTAATTTTTCCGCCTGGCTAATTTTTGAACGGGCTTCCTCGACCCGATTCTGCGCTTCAAAAAAATCCTGCTCAAGCCTTTCGCTTCCCTTAACTTCCAATGTTTTCGGTTGATTCAGGAAATTTGCCAGCGTTTCGTTTTGGGCGGAGTTCAGATAAGGCAAATTGTATGTTTTGCCAAAATCTTCGGCTGTGCTGTTTTTCGGTATTGTGATTGAGGTCGTAACGGGCGGAGAAAAAATCTGATCGGAAATACCGAAAGTTTTATCATTGATGTCGGCGGTGATCACATCGCTCGTATTCGACAACGCTTTTTTATATGCGGACAAAAACTCTTCGACGGTGGCGAAACGATTGTTCTGCTCTTTCTCAAGGGCTTTTTGCAAAACCGATTCGATTTCGGGCGCGGCGAGAAAACCGAGCGAAACGAACGAAGGCGTTGGAGCCTGCAAATGCTGATACATCACGTTCGGTATCGAATTTCCTTTGAACGGAACATCTCCGGTCAGCATTTGAAAAAGCATAATTCCCAGACTGTATATGTCCGATCTGGAATCTACGCCTTCATTGTCCCATTGTTCGGGCGGCATATAATGAGGTGAGCCGAGCAAATTTGTGGTTTTAGCCATAATAAGAGAAGAAACCGATTCCGACGACTTTATTTTCGCCAACCCGAAATCCAACACTTTTACCGCCTGAGCAAGCGGATGACCTTTTTTGAGCATTACATTTAGAGGTTTGAGGTCGCGGTGCGTAATTCCGTTGCTGTGAGCCGCTGCTACTCCCAATGCAATCGGCTCCATAATTTCAAACGCTTTTTCGGGAGTCAGACGTTTCTCTTTTCGCAGAAAGTCATCCAGAGAAATGCCTTCGATATATTCCATCACCAGAAAAGGCGTGTCTTCACTTTCTATTCCGAAATCAGTCACGTTAACGATATTCGGATGATGAATCGAGGCGGCTAAAATCGCTTCCTGACGAAACCGAACCAGCAGAGTCGGGTCCGCTTTTACTACTTCCGGCGAGATTATTTTGATGGCGTGAGTTGATTTGAGATGAATATGTTTGCCTTTAAAAACGGTTCCCATTCCGCCTTTTCCCAATCTTTGTTCCAGAATATAACGCCGGTCGAGAATCGTTCCGCATTTGTTGGACGTAAACAAAACCGTATTATCGTGCGGACAATGATTGTAGTCGTCATCGAAGCAGAATCTGCATTTAGGACACTCTTTCATAAATGTTCGCCGCTCGAAAAGTCGCCGGAAAAAGATTGACAGCTTAAAAAGCAGATTTTAAGACCGCTTTTTGAGTAGAAATTATATTAGCCGAATAAACCGCATACCATTGTATAAAAGACCGCGATAACAATCTAATTTGCCGGAAATTTTATCGGCGGACATAAGATTTTTACGCGGCAAAACTTTACTTTTAAAGTTCAGAGTTCACGCTTCAGCGTTTCTTTCCGCCAGCGAAGCGCGGCGGTTACACGCTGAAGCGTGAACTCTGAACCGGAACAAATCTCGCAAATCATTTACTTGAATGCTTAATCGTTTTAGCGGAGCGGCAAATTATTTGTGATTTATGAAAAAACGATTAATGTCGAATCTCGTTGCATCTTTTGTGCCGATGCCGACCGCGCCGATAGGAAAAGTGTTGTTTTGGTCTTCGATAATGCCGATAATATAAGAGCCTCCGTCAACGTCTTCTAAAGTTACCGTAAACATATTTCCCTTCGCCGCAATATTCAGATTGAAGAACTTTTGTTCGCCGATGGTTTTTTTGTAGGCTGCGATATTTGAGGAAACGAGCGTTTCCGCCACTTTGCCGTTTTTTATTATGTAGCCGGTTAAAAGATACGGTTCACCGGCAGCCGCGCCGGTTAGTTGAATCAAGTAAAAATTTTTGTCGTCCTTCGCTCTGAGAACGAATCCGACTGATTTATTGTCGAGCGAGCGCACATTGGTTTTCAGTTCAAAGTCTTTGTAAAAATTGTATCTTTCATTTTGCAGCAGCGCGAATCCGGCACTATTTACCTGCATTCTTTTGCTCTCGATTTTCCAACTAGAAGGCATTTTCCATTCTCCCGGCTGCCAGTTTGCAATAAAATCTTCGGTGCTGATTTTTCTCACCAGATTGATGGCTATTTCATTTTTTTGAAAGGCGTTTTCTGTTTTTGACAATGCTTCTTCCGAAACCGTTATTTCTTTTGAAATTTTTTGATACTCAACTTCCGCGGGGAAAACTTCTAAATTGTAATCTCCTTCCTGCATCCGCAAAATCGCCGCGTTTCCGTCTTTGATCGGAACCATACAATATCCGCCAACTCCGCTTTTCGATTGTTTTTGAATCGGTGCGTAACGAACTTCGCCGCTCGGAACATTTGTTTTAATGAAAATATCGTGCGTAATCGGAGCGAGATTGACCGGCACGGTGACTAATTGCTGAGGTTTGACTTCGACTTCGGATTCTTCGGTAACAAAACCTTTTGAGGAAACCGTCAAAACATATTTGCCGGGCGGAACATTCCCCAAATTTAAAACTCCGTCCGAATCGGTAAATTTATTTTCTTTGTATTGTTTTTTTACATTTACGGATTCCAGAACGATTCCGGCGTTCGGCTGAACCGTCGTCACGACCAAGCCGGAGATTTTCTGATATTTAACTATCGTTTGTTTTTTTACGACCACTTTGGTTTCGTAGCGCGTGACGGTTCGCACCGGAGTATTAGGCGCGGAAGGTCGCTGAGGTTTTCCGCCGCCTTTTTCGTCAATTTGAGCGTTGGCACGCGCAAAACTCAGCACGAATAAAAAAACTAAAACCGGGATTAAACGAAGCGTAAAATTTATTGATTGTTTCATATAAAAATCGAGAAAATCGGGAATTTTAGTTTTGAAATCAAAAAGAAAAATTCAAACTAAAATTCCCGACCTTTAATTTTACAAATAAGACGGCGCGTCAGATGCTAAAAAAGATATTTTAATGCAAACTGAACGCGCCTTCCGGGAGTTACTGTGTCAACGGCTTGTCCGAACGACGGTGCTTCAAGAAAATGCACGGGAATTGCGAAATTGGCGCGATTGATAAAGTTAAAAACATCCACGCGAAATTGAAGGTTTTGTCGTTCCGTAATCGAAAATCGTTTATTAAAAGACAAATCCAGATTCAACAGCGAACGACCGCGAAAACTGTTGCGCCCGATTGAGCCGTCCGAACCGACGGCAGCCAGCATTGATTGAAGCTGAACATTACTGCCGCTCGAATTAACCAAGACCTGCGCGTTATTGCCTCCGTTTTCAGAGATAAAACTCGTGTTGTTCAAACGGTCGGTCAGATTACCGTCCAAATTGACATCGAAAATACTGTTGACGGTAAACGGCTGTCCGGTTTGAATCCTGCCGCTGCCGGCAATTTGCCAGCCGCCCAGAACGCCGCGCACGAATTGATTTTCATTTTTTAGCTGCGGCAAATCGTAAATCAAAGAATAGGCGACTTTATGCCGCACATCGAAATTTGACGACGCGTATTCACCTGCGAAATTCAAGCTGTTCTGCGGCAGCGCGGATGATCCGGCTAAATCGAACACATCCGAAACGTCGTCCTTTACCTGTCCGAGCGTGTAATTTACTTGATATTGCAACGCTTGATTAGAAGATTTGAAGCCGCCGCGAAGCTGAAATTGCAGCGAATGATACTGCGAACGTCCGGTTGTTTCAAACTGATTGATGTTACCGACGTTCGCAGTCGGTCGTCCTCGACCTAATCCGTTTGCCGAAGGGTCGAATGTAAAACCTCTCAATGTCGGCACACTACTCTCATAGCCGGATACCGTCGAAGGAGCGGTCAGAATACTTAATTCGTTAATCCGAACAATGTAGTTGCTGCCTAAATTGGGCGTGGTGAAACGGAGCAGATTTCTTCCGGTTGTTCCGACGTAAGATACGGAGAGGAACATATCTCTTTTGAAAAGTTTTTGTTCTATTCCGGCGTGATATTGGTGGGACATCGGCGTATCTAATTTTCTTGCCGGAAGCGTCGCTCCAAACGGCGAACCGTTACCGTTTTTGGCGAGATGAAGAAAACCGAAAGCACCGCGTATATCATTGGAATCCAATGTATTTAAAGTGCCTGCTCTAACTCCTCTCGCCGTCGGATTAGCCGTCGGAGTCAAAAGATTGAACACGAACCCGTTATTATTCGGACTTAAAGTGACCGGACAAACGCCGTTTGCTATTGAAAATAGATAGCAGGGCAATCCGCCGCCGAAATTTACTGTTGTAAAAGTCGGAAAGACATTGCGCGATTGACTTACGACCGAACCGAGAATTTGGTCGTAATACGTTCCGTAACCGCCTCGAATTACCGTTGAATCGGTTGGTGAATATGCTAAACCGAAGCGCGGAGCAAAATTGTTGCGATCCGCATCGTAGATTCCGCTTCTTCCGTCAATAAATTGATTAAGCCCGGAAATTATATCCGGCACAATAATCGGATTGCCGACCGTAGTCAGATCGGGAACCGCAACTTTCGGTAATGGCTGTCGAAATATGCCTTCAATTTTTTCATCGGCTTCTTTCGGCGGCGTGTTGTATTCGTAACGCAAGCCGTAAGAAATGGAAAGATTATATCGGACTCTCCAATCGTCCTGAGCAAAGAAATTGTATTGATAATAGCCTAAATTAATTCTGGCATCTTTTCCGGGTTCGACCAAACTCTGGAAAAAGCCGGTCGGTGCGCCGACGGCTGCGAGATCGAGCGGACTTATAAAACTGCCGAGACCCTGCAGACTGCCCGCCGATGCAATCGTAGAACAGCCGAGTGCATTGCCGACAGTTCCGGGTTGACCGCAAGCCGTATTGCCCGGAGCTAAAAAAGTCGTTCGAGTAACCGGAATCGAATTGCCGGCAAAATTAGGCGCACCGTAAAATGTAATTAAAGGGCGTGAATTTCGCGGCAAATCGCTGTCGAGAAAGGTGCGGCGAATGTCGGTTCCGAACGCCAGATTGTGGTTTTTTACGGCATTCGAGCGCACCGTGTCGGCTATTTGAAATGTGTTATTTACTCTTTGCTGCGGAAAGTTGAAAACGTCTACGCCGACGGGACTAAATCCGCCGATAATCACCTGCCCGACCGCGCCGAGTCTTTGTTCGGTGTTCGGTTCTACAGCTGAAGCCGAGTAAGAAACGGCGGAACTATTGGGTAAAGTAGTGTTGTTCAGCAAGCGGGCGTTTAAGAGAAAGCGTGATTGCGCCGGATCGCCAAAACTTGCCGATGTCGGAAGTAGGAAACTATTATCACGAATTTCTTTAAATCTCAGTCTGGTGCGCCCCCAGGAAAAGCGTAATAGATTTGAAAGATTATCGGTTAATTCTCCGGTCAGATAAGTAGAAAAATTGTCCGTTCTGACCTGCGATTTCAAACTCGAAAAAATCGCTCCGCCCGTCACTGGCAAATCTCTCGAATCGTCCGTGTAATTGTAACGAGCGGTGAGAGTTTGCGTTCTTGCTCCGAAAAGTGAAAAGTAGTGGTCAACTCTTCCCGAAATAACTTTTCCTCTTGCATCGGCGGGAAGAACTTGCGTCAAAGTATTGCGTCCGTAAACTCCATTCGGATCATTCGGAAACGGAAACAAACTGAAAATTAAATTTCCCGATTCGGTTGTCGGTCTTAAAATAGTCGTTTGCGAACCGGAAGCTGACAGGTTGATGCCGGAAGCTCCGCTACCCAAAAATCCGCGCTGCTCGACGGTCGGAACGGCAAAATGAGATTCACGCACGGCATTTAAAAGTTGACCTTCGGCGGCGGCGAAGAAAAATGTTCGCTCCGGCACAATCGGTCCGCTCAAAACTCCGCCGCCCTGCAAAAGCGTCAAAGAATCCTTGTTTCCGGCAGGATTTTGGACAAACGCCTGCGCGTTATTGATCGTCACGGGTTTTCCGCCCGCCGTCAGCGCGAGCGGCGAAGTGTCGCCTTTGAAATCGAAGAAATTACGTGCGTTGAGACGGTCGGAGTTGAAAAACGCATAAAGCGTTCCGCGAATATTACTTGTTCCCGATTTGGAAACGGCGTTGACCTGTCCGCCGAGATTGCGTCCGTATTGCGCCGGAGCTAATAAAGTAATAATTTGAAATTCCTGAATGGATTCAATCGGCTGCGGAATCAAGGAAAAAAATCCCTGACGGCGAACGCCGATGTCTTCATCGTTATTGTCCGAACCGTCAATCATAAAATTATTGGCGCGTGAAGAAAGACCGTTGACGGAAAACTGCCCGGATGTTCCAACGCCCGGACCGATGCCCGGACCGACATTGTTGCCGATAGGTTCGGGAGCCGACGCAACGCCGGGAAGCAGCAACGCTAATTCGTCGAATGTGCGAACGAGTGTTTGACCGCCGAGCGGCAACGTCCGCACCTCGGAATCATTAAAAGAGCCGCCGCGCTGGGTTTCCAGAGCAATGCCTAACGGATTATCAGCAGTAAGAGCCGATACGTTCGTCGGTGTCGCAGACGAATTCGGATTTGTATTGACAGCGACGTTGGATACTTTTTCCAGAACTTGCGGAGGAAGAAAATCGTTAAAAATGCCCAGTGAAAACCTATCGTAAGTTAATTTTTTAGTTACATAATTGTCCAGAGTAATTTCGATGTCGAGACTGCCGGGCGGAATATCGGGTCGGCTAAAATATCCTTGATCATTTGTTTCAGCCGTTCCGAGCGGGATTTTCGTATCGCTGCTTATGATTTTAACTCTGGCTCTTCTCGCGGGTGTTTTTTGATCGTCTATGTAAATGAATCCTTGCAGTCCGCCCGTCACATTGCTTTGAGCTTTGATAGGCAGAACAAAAGCAGTAAAAAAAATCAACAGACAGCAGATTGAAATTATTTTGCCCGAATAATTATCAAAACTGTTTGTAGCAACGTGCGTATTTTGGTTTCGTGAATTTTTGGCTCTCATTTTTTAGAATTCTCCCGAATCATCCGGCAGACAATCGCCGATTTATTTTATTTATCAGAACAAAGTCGCGTCCGGTAAATTAGGAGGTGAAAGAATAAATTCAAAAAATATGTTCTGATTAAATTTCTCGTTGTGTTTGCCGGAACGAACAATCAAGCAACTGAACAAAATTATTTACAAATGTCAGAACGGAAGGCGAATTATTTTTTTGCTGAACGACGGGTTTTTTTTGGATAGAGTTTTTCGTGCCTGATTTGTGGTAAATTAAGAAAACTTAACAAAACCCGGCGAAACTACTATAATCTATGGTAGACGGGAATCGGTAAATAAATGGAGTCAGCCAAAACCGGATAAAATTACAAAAACAGCAATCTATGGTTGAAAAACTCACCGTCATTTTTTTTATTGTTTTGTGCCTGATTTTAGGCGCGTATTTGATTCTTTCGCCGTGGACGAATTTGTTCGGTAGTTGGGATAATAATTACTTGCTTGTCTTTGCGGCGGACAAAACAAATTTACCGATTTTGCAGAAAACCGTCGCTTCAAACTGGTTTCGCGGAGCAGTCACCGGACTCGGCGTTTTGAATATAATAATCGCCTGCTGGGAAATGGCGCATTTCAGAAAGAGCGTCGAAATGCTGAAAGAAAAAGACGAAAAAGTGAAAAGTGAAAAGTGAAATTTTTGATTCAAACGGCAAACCTTTAATTTACCTCATCACAAAAGGCGAAATGACAGCCGCAAATTATGCCGAAAAAAAACCGGAAACGCTCGAAATAATCAAAATCGCCGCCGAACTTAAAATCCCGTTAGTTCAGATTCGTGAGAAACATTTGTCCGCCAAATTATTATTTGAACTAACTTCTGAAGCCGCGCAAATCACAAAAAATTCCGTCACCAAAATTCTTATCAACGACCGCGCCGACGTTGCGCTTGCCGCAGGTGCGGACGGCGTTCATCTGACCGCCAAATCGCTTTCCGCCACAATTATTCGCCGTAATTTTTCAGAAGATTTTATTATCGGCGTTTCCGCGCATTCGCTCGAAAAAGTGCGCGAAGCAAAACTCCAAAAAGCTGATTTCGCAGTTTTAAGTCCGATTTTTTACACGCCGAACAAAGGTGCGCCGCTCGGTCTGGAAACTTTGCGCGAAATTTGCGCGAAAGTAAAACCGTTTCCCGTGCTGGCTTTGGGCGGAATTGACGAATCGAATTACGAATCAGTTTTGGAAATTTCGTGCGGTTTTGCGGCGATTAGATTTTTGAACGATGCGAAAAACTTGAAAAAATTAGTCGGAAGAATCTCACGCAAAGGCGCAAAGACCGCAAAGAAAGATTGAATTTTAACCGATGCGAAAATCCAAAATCCAAAATCCAAAATCCAAAATCTGTCTAACAATCGCCGGACTTGATCCGTCAGGCGGCGCGGGAATCGTTGCCGATATAAAAACATTTTCGGCGTTCGGCTGTTTTGCGACGGCGGCAGTCGCTTCGCTGACTTTTCAAAACACGACCGGAGTTTTCGGCGCGGTTTCGCAATCTGCCGAAACGGTTCGGAGGCAAATCGAACCGATTTTGCAGGACTTTGAAATTTCCGCTTTGAAAACCGGAATGCTGCCGACGCGCGAAATCATCGAAGAAGTGGCGCGAATTGTTGAAGAATATAAACTCGAAAATTTCGTCGTTGATCCGGTAGTGCGCTCGACTTCGGGTTACGATTTGATAGATGACGAAGCCTTGCGCGTTTTAATCGAAAAACTTTTTCCGCTTTCGACCGTTATCACGCCGAATTTGCCGGAAGCCGAACGCATCGCGCAAATGCGAATCGAAAACGCCGACGACATAAAAAAAGCTGCGCGCATTATGCAGTCTTACGGCGCGAAAAATGTGTTGATAAAAGGCGGACATCTTCCGATTTTGGATTATGGATTATGGATTTTGGATTCGGAAGGCAAAGACCAAAATCCAAAAACCGAAGTCCGAAAAGCGATTGATTTTTTATTTATCGGCGATGATTCGCAGATTTTTGAATCGGATTACATCGAAACCGATGCGACGCACGGAACCGGCTGCACTTTGGCGGCGGCGATTGCGGCAAATCTCGCTCTCGGCAAATCCTTGATCGAAGCGGTCGAAACGGCAAAAAGATTCGTCACCGAAGCGATTCGCACCGCGCCGAACTTAGGTCGCGGACATTCTCCGATAAATCAATTGATTAAAGATTTTAGGTAAAGCAAAGGTAAAGAAATGGGACGCGGATAAATGCAGATTTAACGGATTAATACGGATTTTTGTGAAATAATTTATCCGCGAAAATCCGCCCGATCAGCGTTTATCCGCGTTCTATTTCTTTTATCTGGCTGGCGTGAAAATGCTTGGCGATTGATAAGTTACGCCGAAGGTTACGCCAGTGCGCGGGCTGTTTCTGGTAAAGCCGAAAATCGCGGCGGTGTCGAATCGCAAACCGGACGCTTTTATCTGTGTGCCGACGCGAAATTGTCCGATGCTTTCCGTTCCCAAAGGCGCGTCGCCGCTGCGCGTGTTGGCGCGTCCGTTGATTTCGCCGACGAGATTTATCCGGTCGTTAACGCTGTAAATTCCCGCCAAACCGTAAAGCAAAACGTCGTTTTGGGTAAATCGTTCGAGCGGCGCGGTCATAATTCCCAGACCGAGATTGCCGAAAACATTGACGCGCGGGGATTTTCCGGTGCGTTTGCCGAATTTTTTCTGCACCAAAAATTTTCCGAAGATATTTATTTGATTCGTTCCTATGCCGCGAGATTGGTCGGAGTTCGGCATTTGGAAACCGAACTTGAAACCTAAAGCCGGAAGATTTCGCGTTTCATTTCGCAGTTTGATTTTAGTCGAAACGATAAAATCGCCGATGTCATTCGATGAATTTCCGTCGAGATTGAGCGGAATCTGAGCGGGCGTTGCCGAATTTATCGCCAGAAAGTTTTGCAAAACTCCTTCGACCTGAAATTCGACATTTGAGGAAAAACCGACTTTAACGCGAACGTCGCCGATGCGCGTCTGATCGCCCCGCAAACCGGAAAGCGGAAATTTCGCGTTTTGCAGAAAGTCAAAACCGGCGGCAATTTCAATCGCGCCTTCGGGCGTTATATCAACGTCTTCGGTTAAAAGCGGACGCTGCTGTGCGAAAGCCGCAAAACTCAGGCAAAAACTTAAAATCAGATAAACAAAAAGGCGTTTCATACTTCGTGAATTTCAGATCGCCGGAAAAAATTCTCTTTTATGATAATTGATAAAAGGTTAATGGTAAATGGCAAACTTTGCTTTGGACATCCGCGATAAAAATTGCCACAATAATCACGAAATTTTTCTTTGTAAATTCAAAAAAATCAAAATTTCACCGATTATATTTATCAGCAGGTAAAAACGGCACTTTTGTAGTTTCGAGTTTCGGATTTTCCTTTTTGCAATTTAAAAGTAAAATAAACCTTCGGACATTCTCACGAAAATCCGAACTCCGAAAACAACGAATTCAAACTGAAAGATGGAATTATTAAATTTTGAAAAGGAAATACTGGAACCGAGCGGTTTGCGTCTGGTCGCTGATAATAAAGAGCCTCACAAGTTTCCGGTCATCGAAAAACAATTCGTAAACTTTATATTTTTTCGCGTCAATTCCGACTGGCGCAAGCTGAACGCCGAATCAAAACATAAATCTAAAAACGAGTTTCAAAGCGTTTTCAATCATTTCAGCCGAGATTTTCAGCTTTACAGTTACTCGCTCGTCGGTTTTGACTCAAAAGCCGATTTAATGCTTTGGCGCATCGGCACGTCGCTCGATTTAATTCAAGAAATGACCGCCAAATTATATCGCACCGAACTGGGAAGCTATATTGAAACCGCCGATAATTATCTTTCGGTCACGAAAAAAATGATGTTCATTCCGGCGGCGGAAAATCCGAACTACGAAGATCGCTTTCACGTCCGCGCCGGCGAAAAAAAATATCATTTCGTTTATCCGTGCGCGAAACAAAGCGAATGGTATGCGAAATCGGGCGAAGAACGAGATTCGCTGGTCGAAGAAAATTTTATGGTCGGCAAGAAATTCCCGAACATCAGAATTCATCTAACGCACGCTTTCGGTTTCAGCGATCAGGAATATATCGTTTCGTTTGAAACCGACGAGCCGAAAGATTTTCTCGCGCTCGCCGAAGAATTAAAGGAAACTTCCGCCAGCAAGTTTACGATGCGCGGAATGCCGGTTTACACTTGTCGTCAGAGAAGTTTGATGGAATGCCTCGACGCTTTGGGGTAAGTTACGAATTTCAAATTACGAATTGCGAATTGCAAATTAAAGATTTTAATCGCCTATTGTGCCGTCAACAAATTTTTATTCGTAATTTTTATTCGTAATTCGTAATTGATTATGGTTGTCGCTCGAAAATTTTATATCAGCGGAATGGTGCAGGGTGTCGGTTACAGATTTTTTACGCAGCGAGCCGCCGCGCGGCATCAGGTTTCGGGTTACGTGCGAAATCTGCCGGACGGCAGAGTCGAAGCCTTCGCGCAAGGGGAAACGGAAATCGTTGAAGCCTTCAAACACGATTTGACCGCCGGTTCGACTTTTTCAAAAGTCGAACACATCGAAGAAATTGTTATCGAACCGAACGAATTTTATAAATCATTTAGAATTGAGAGGTAGAGGAATTTGCGATTTGCGATTGAATTTTTCAATCCAAAATCCAAAATCCAAAATCAAATTGATGGATCATTTAAGAAAACTTATACGCGAAGTGCCTGATTTTCCGAAGGAAGGCATAAATTTTTACGATATTACGACGCTTCTCAAAGATGCGAGCGGATTAAAACAAACGATTGACGCTTTAGCGGGACATTTTGAAGGCGAAAAAATTGACACGGTAATCGGTGTCGAATCGCGCGGCTTCATCTTCGCCGCGCCGCTCGCTTATCACTTAAACGCCGGTTTCGTTCCCGTCCGCAAACCGAAAAAACTGCCCGCCGAGAAAGTTTCGGTTTCATACGACTTGGAATACGGACAGGACACGCTCGAAATGCACAAAGATGCCGTCGGCGAAGGTCACAAAATTTTAATCGTAGACGATCTTCTGGCAACCGGCGGAACGGCTAAAGCCGTCGTAGATTTAGTCGAAGGCTTAGGCGGAAACATTGTCGGTTTATTGTTTGTTGTCGAATTAAATTTCTTAAACGGACGCGAAAAATTCAACGGCTACGACGTGCGTTCATTAATTCGATACGATTCTTAAAATCGGACAATTCAAAATCCGAAATCTAAAATTCATCGGCTCCCGTAGCTCAGTTGGATAGAGCGTTCGCCTCCTAAGCGAAAGGTCGCAGGTTCAAATCCCGCCGGGAGCATTAATATTTTCAACAGTTTAGAGGCATTGCTGAATGCTTTTTTCTATTTCCATCTAAATTCACGCCGACTGTTTTTCCCCTTAAAGTTTAAGATTTGTCATATTCAATCAACACCTGTTTTATCGCAGGAAATAAATTACTAAAGCTGAACATATCTCTTGCGATAGATTTATTTTTAAGTGATAATCTTTCTACTATGGATTTACTGACAACCAGCGAAGCGGCGAAAATATTGCGCGTGACACCGATTCGGATTCGGCAGATGATTCGGGAAGGAAAGATTACAGCCAAACAGATCGGGCGCGATTATGTGATCGAAGAAAACTCTCTGGAATCGGTTAAAACTTATGGAAAAGCCGGAAGACCGAAAGGCAAAGGCAAATCGGAGATTGAAAATGAAAAACCTTTCAAAACTATCTTTGACGTTGCGCCGGAATTAGTCGGTTGTTTAGATAGCGGCTTAGGCGATTTATC
Organism: Acidobacteriota bacterium; assembly: GCA_030855875.1. Lineage (GTDB taxonomy): Bacteria > Acidobacteriota > Blastocatellia > Pyrinomonadales > Pyrinomonadaceae > SXVE01. Next base: position 3,036 of record JALYQJ010000045.1, on the reverse strand, counting down.
AACCAACAAAAAATATATGGAAGGCTTCGGAACAAAAGAAGGCGAAAAGAAAGCGATGCTGAAACGAAATGAAAATAATCGCTGATGCCGCAACGATAGTTGCTTTGATTGATAAACGCGACGGTTTCCATCAATGGACGGCTGCACAAGCCGCCAATTTGCCGCTTCCGTTTCTCACCTGCGAAGCGGTGATAAGCGAATGCTGTTATCTGCTTCATCACATTTATCAAGGCGAACAGACAGTTTTAGCTTATCTGAAAAAAGGCATTTTGCAGATTGATTTTTCGCTCTCAAACGAAATCGAAGCGGTTCAAACTTTAATGCGTAAATATGAAACCGTGCCGATGTCGCTTGCCAATGCGTGTCTTGTTCGAATGAGCGAGTTGATGGATAATTCAGTTGTTTTCACCTTAGACGGCGATTTTCACATTTACCGCAAAAACGGAAAGAAAAAGATTGATTTAATTGTTCCCGAATAAAAGGAAAACTCTCAATGATTGACTTCAACGCTTACCTCAGAGAGATTGAAAAAGCCTTTCAATCGCAGCTTGCAACCGAACACACTTACCGACCTTTTTTGCAAACTTTTGTCGAGTCTTTCGACAAAGATATTACGGCAATCAATGAACCGAAACGGCGGACGTTCGGCGCACCGGATTACGTTATCCGAAAGCGTGAAATCCCGCTCGGTTATATCGAAGCGAAAGATGTCGGCAAGGATTTGGACAAACTCGACAAACGGGAAAAAGAACAGCTTAAAAAATATACCGATTCGCTCAACAATCTGATTTACACGAATTATCTCGATTTTCGCTGGTATGTTCGCGGCGAAGTCGTTTTAACTATCAGTTTGGCGGAATTTGACGCGCACGGAAAACTGCATCCGAAAGCCGATGCCGAAAAGCATCTGACGAATTTATTCAAAGAATTTCTCAACAAGGAAGTTCCGACCGTCACTACGCCGAAGGAACTTGCAAGGCGAATGGCTTCGATTACGCGGCTGATCCGGCAGACAATCGAAAAGGCTTTAGAAGATGAAACGACTTCGGGAGAAAATACACTTCACGGTCAATTCGAGAGTTTCAAGAAAACGCTTTTGCCGAATTTAGATGATAAAGGTTTTGCCGACCTTTATTCACAGACGATTGCTTACGGTTTATTTACAGCGCGTTGTTTCGATAAAGAACCGCCTTTCACACGGCAGGAAGCCGGTTATCTCGTGCCGAAAACAAACCCGTTTTTGCGTGATACGTTTGACCGCATCGCCGGGATAAATCTTGACGAAAGAATCGTTTGGGCGGTTGACGATTTAGCCGAACTGCTTAATCGAACCGACATTTCGGCGATTTTGCAGGATTTCGGCAAGCGAACAAGGCAGGAAGACCCGGTTGTTCATTTTTACGAAACTTTTCTTTCCGAATACGACCCGAAACTGCGGGAAACACGCGGCGTTTATTACACGCCCGAACCCGTCGTTTCCTATATTGTGCGAAGCGTGGATAAGATTTTGCAGAATGATTTCGGATTGCCGAAAGGTTTGGCGGATTCGTCAAAACTTGAAGACGGCTCGCATCGCGTTTTGATTCTCGACCCGGCGACGGGAACGGGAACATTTTTGTATAACGTCATCAAAACGATTTTCAAGCGTTACGAGCGAAACAAAGGAATGTGGGACGGTTACGTTTCCGAACATCTTTTGCCGCGTATTTTCGGGTTTGAATTGCTGGTCGCGCCGTATGCCGTCGCGCATTTGAAGCTCGGTTTATTGCTCGAAGAAACCGGCTATAAATTCGACACCGACGAGCGTTTGCGGATTTATCTCAATAACACGCTCGATTTTACGACGCTCAAAGAAGACGCAGACGCATTTTCGGCGTTTATCAATAACGAAGCGACGGCGGCACGCGAGATTCAGCAGGACAAGCCGGTAATGGTTATTCTCGGCAATCCGCCGTATTCGGGACATTCGGCAAACACGGGCAAATGGATTGCCGATTTGCTGCGCGGCTCGGATTCGCTCAATCAAAAAGCCACCGATAATTATTTTACGGTTGACGGTCAGCCGCTCGGCGAAAGAAATCCGAAATGGCTCAATGACGATTACGTTAAATTCATTCGCTTTTCACAATGGCGAATTGACCAGACCGGCTACGGCGTTCTGGCTTTTGTGACGAATCACGGTTATCTGGATAATCCGACGTTTCGCGGTATGCGGCAATCTTTGATGAAGTCGTTTGATGAAATTTATATTTTAGATTTACACGGCAACTCGAAAAAGAAGGAACGCTCGCCGGACGGCACAACCGACCAGAATGTTTTCGACATTCAGCAAGGCGTTTCGATTGGAATTTTCGTTAAAAAACAATGCGGAAACACGCACGAAGTAAGTGTGTCTTCTGTCGCCCGCGAAAACGCCCTTACTTCGTGCGGGCTTCTGCAAAAACGCGCGAAAGTTTTCCACAAACATCTTTACGGCGTTCGTGAAATCTGGACGGAAAACGTAATGAATGAAAAGGAATTGACGGGCGGAAAATATCAATGGCTTTTGCAGAATGATATTTCGACGACCAAATGGAAAGAGATTGAACCGAACAAACCTTTTTATCTTTTCACGCCGCAAGATGAAACTTTGCGCGAAGAATATCAAATCGGTTGGAAAATAACAGATATAATGCCATTAAATGGAACTGGCATTATTACTAAACGCGATAAACTCACAATTCAATTTGATAAAGAAACTGTTTGGGAAACAGTCAATCAGTTTGTTGAACTTGAAGAATCAAAAGTAAGAGCAAAATTTAATTTACCTGATGATGTTAGAGATTGGAAAGTTGAATGGGCAAAGAAAGATTTAGTTGATTCTGGTTTGTCGAAAAATCTTATCAAACCAATTCTTTACCGTCCCTTTGATACGCGCTTTACTTATTACACAGGAAAGTCACGCGGGTTTATAGGTTGGTGCGTAACGAGGTTAATGGAACATTTTGCAGATAAGAAAAACATTGGTTTAGTTACATCTCGACAGCAATCTGTTGA
>JALYQJ010000043.1 GCA_030855875.1 Acidobacteriota bacterium | reverse complement strand
GTCGGAAACCCGCCCTACACCAGACAGGAAGAAATCTCGGAACTTGCGCCCGAAGATGTCGAATATAAGGAAAATCTGATTGAAAGCGCGGTCAAAGTCGGCGGAAAGAAGATTGCCGAATTGAGCAAACGCGCCGGCATTCACGCTTTCTTTTTTGTTCACGGCTGGAAATTTTTGCGCGAAGGCGGACGTTTCGGCTTTATCGTTTCAAATTCGTGGCTTGACACCGATTACGGGCGCGGACTGCAAGAATTTTTTCTCAAACATTACAAAATCAAGGCGATTATCGAATCAAAAGTTGAGCGTTGGTTTGCCGAAGCCGATGTTAATACCTGCATCGTGATTTTGGAAAAATGTTCCGACCAAAAAGCGCGGGACGAAAACCCGGCGCGGTTTGTTTATCTGAAAAAGAAACTGCGCGAATTTATTCCGCCGACTTCCGACCAGAAAGATGAAGAAGTTAGACGACAACACGCGATTGAAGATTTTTGCGACACGATTTTGACGCATCGCAAAATTTACGAAAACGACGATTTCCGCATTTATCCGATGTTGCAGAGCGAGCTTTACGAAGAAGGTTTCGACGCGGAAGAAAAGAAATATACCGGCGCGAAATGGGGCAAATATCTTCGTGCGCCGGAAATTTTCTTTAAGATTTTGCGGAAGTGCAAAGACAAACTCGTTCCGCTGAAAAGTTTGGCGCGAGTTCGTTTCGGCATCAAAACCGGCGCGAATGAGTTTTTCTATTTGACGCAAGCCAATGTCAAAAAACACTCAATCGAAAAGAAGTTTTTGCAGCCGATAATTTTTTCGCTGAAAGAAGTTAAAGGCTATCGGCTCGATAAAAAACTTTTGGGAAATCAGGTAATAATTTGCAATAAACCGAAAGCCAAACTCAAAGATACGAACTTGTTGAAATATCTTGAAAGAGGCGAAAAAAATGGTTTTAACAAAAGACCGACGTGCGCTCAAAGAGGCGAAGATTCTTGGTATGTTTTAGCCAAAGATTGGAATTACGCTCCTTTGATATTTCCTTCAAAAGTCGGCGAAAGAATGCCCGTTTTTCTCAACGACGGAATTTTTGAAGACAAAAAACTTTACGGCGTAATTCCGAAAGAAAATGTTGACGAAATGCTTTTAGCCGCAATTCTAAATTCGACTTTGGCGAGAATGTTTATCGAATTTACTTGCCGACAACTGACAGGCGCACAAGCAATTGCCGATATTGATGTCGTTGTTGTGAAAAGTTTGCTCGTTCCCGATTTTGATAAAATATCCAATGAAACAAAAGAAAAACTGAAACAAGCATTTGAAAAACTTTTAAAAACTTCTGCCGAATCGGTTTTTAAAGAAATTGCGCCGTCGCCCGCCGAAGTTTCGTTTGAAAAAGTCAAAGCCGACCGTTTGGAGTTGGATAAAATCGTTTTGCGCGATATTCTAGGGCTGAACGAAACCGAACATCTGGAAGTTTATCGGGCGGTTGTAGATTTGGTAAAATCGCGGCTTGAAAAAGCGAAAAGCGTCGGGAAAAAGTCGTCGAAAAAAGAAGGAAGTTTGGGCGCGGCATTAAGCGAAAACCTTTTTGACGATTTTCATAACGGACACGATTAACAATGGCTAGGAAAAAAACGGAAAAAACGGAAAAACCGAAAAAAAGGATTGAAGGCTTCGGCGATTTTTACGCCGCCAAAGTACTATCGCAAGGACGCGAAAATCTCGTCAGGCGCGAACTCGTCGGTTATTCGTGTTTCGGCGAACTGCGGATGGAACAAGACCTTTTCGGCTGGAAGGTTCACACGAAACGCCGCGTGTTTGAATGCGATTCTGAAATCGAAGCCAGATATTTGATGGTTTTTCTCGAACTCGGCTGGCGCACGGTTTATGTGCCGAAGGATTTGGATTATTTCGCCGAAATTATGCCGCGTCTCGATTATTTAAAGGCGCGGCTCGACCGAATTCTGACGGAAGGTTTGAAAAAAGTTTTCGGACGCAAAATTCGTTGGGAAGCCAGAACGCTGACTTATCGAAAAGTTTCCGCAATTCCCGAAGACGCGCCGAAATTTGATGATGACAAATCTACCGACTTTGACGAAGAAGACGAAATGGAAGAGATTTTTGAAGAAGAATTAGAGGAAGAATACACATAATGGAAGCACTCGGAATGGTGGAATGTATGGGACTCGTGGCGATGATTGAAGCGGCTGACGCGATGGTCAAAACCGCAAATGTTCGTCTTGTCGGTTATGAGAAAATTGATGCCGGACTCGTGACGGCGATTGTGCGCGGCGAAGTCGGAGCCGTCAAAGCGGCGGTCGAAGCAGGCGCGGCGGCGGCGCGGCGCATCGGAACAGTGACGGCGGTGCATATCATTCCGCGTCCGCATTCCGAAGTCGCCGAAGGTATTCCGGTTATCGAAACCGGCAAAACGACGCGCAAGAAAATTTCGGGTTCGGTGCCGGAGAGAAAGTAGGCAGTCGGCAGAAGCAGGCGGCAGTTAAAAGCCGTATTTCCAACATACAAAATAATGTTGGAAATACGGCTTCTGTTTTAAATGATTATGGCAAAAAAACTAATTACAGCCGATTGCTTCTGCTGACTGCCGACTGCTACTGCTTTTTCTGCAAACTCGGTGCAGTTCCTTCGGGATTTGCAGTTCTGCCGTTTCTGGTGACGGCGATGCGTTTTTGTTTGTTCGGTCCTTCGGCAACCTGAACTTTAATATTTCGGAAAGAGCCGTCGCGCCGGTCGTTGGTCGGAATATAGCCGATTGAATACTGCGTGCGAAGCTCGCTGGCAATATCTCCGGCGATTGTGGTTAATTCGCCGATATTAGCCGGAAAATAAGATTTGCCGCCGGTTTCGGTTGCCAGTCTTTCCAGAAACGATTTGGCTTTTGCCTGCGGGCTTTTGCTAATAAATCCGCCTTCTTTACTTAATTCCGAAACAAAGCCGATTGTAAAAATCTGCACGTCCGATTCGCGGAGAAGCTCGAAAAGCTGCTGTTCTTTATAGAAACTGTCGCGGTCTTCGCCGTCGGAAACCAAAATCAAAGCGCGGCGTTTTCTGTCGTTCGGGTCGCGTGTTTTTTCGTAATCGGTAACTCGTTGTGCCGCCAGATAAATTGCGTCAATAATCGCTGTCTGACCGCCTTCGATATAAAGATTTTCGAGCGCGTCGTTTAATTCCGTTTTGTCGGGGGTAAAATCCTGTTCAATACTGATTTTATCGCGGCTGACAAATCGAATAATGCTGGTTTCGTCATCGGGACGATTTGTGGCGACGATTACTT
>JALYQJ010000360.1 GCA_030855875.1 Acidobacteriota bacterium | reverse complement strand
GGTTGTTGATGCGCTAAAAGATGCCGCGAGCAAAACGAAAAATGTGACGGTTGACGCGGCAAAGAAGACTGCGGACGTGACAAAAGACATTGCTGATAAAACGAAAGATGTAACGGTTGATGCCGCTAAAAAAACGGCTGACGTGACGACAGATGTTGCGGGTAAAACCAAAGATGTGACGGTAGACGGCGCGAAAGCTACGGTTTCCGGCGCAAAGAAAATCGGCAATTACACGGTTAACGTGACCGAAAATATTGCCGGTCAAGCATACGAAGGCGGCAAATGGTTTGTAACGACAACCTGGGACGGAACAAAATGGGTTTCAAAACGGGTTATGTATGGCGCAAAAAAAGCTGCCGGAGCGACTAAAGATTTTGTTGTCGGCGAGGACAGTCCGCCAAAACCGTAATTCTTCACGAGTTATATTCAAAATTATAGTATTCCGAAAAGCGGTTGACGATCAATTTTAATATTGGTTGTTGACCGCTTGGTTTTTTTGTTTTTTAATCTATTTCTTATGAAAGTCTTTATGAAAGAGAAAGTCAGAATAGCAAGCGGGCAAGGATTTTGGGGTGATTTATTGAGTGCGCCGGTCGAACAGGTGCGCGGCGGACAAATTGATTATTTGATGTTGGACTATCTGGCGGAAGTCACGATGTCCATTATGCAAAAACAACGTTCGCGTGATGCTAACGCCGGTTATGCAAAAGATTTTATTGCTTTAATGCGCGAGATTTTGCCCGATTGCGTCGAAAAAAACATCAAGGTTTTATCAAATGCGGGCGGCGTTAATGTCGAAGGCTGCGCTTCGGCGATTCGTGACGCGGCAATCGAATTGGGTTTGCAGGGAAAAGTAAAAATCGGAGTCGTCACCGGCGACGATATTTTGCCGCGACTCGGTGAATTTCTGGAAAATGGAATAGAAATTAATAATATGGATACCGGCGAACCTCTGTCCGCGATTCTCGACAAAGTGCAGAGCGCAAACGTCTATCTCGGAGCGCAGCCGCTCGTCGAAGCGTTGGATAAAGGCGCACAAATCATCGTCGGCGGACGTTTGACCGATACCGGATTGACGCTCGCACCAATGATGCACGAATTCGGCTGGTCGTTTGAAGATTGGAACAAAGTCGCAACCGGCACGATTGCCGGTCACATAATCGAATGCGGAGCGCAGTGTTCGGGCGGAAACTGTCAATACGATTGGGCAAATATTCCCGATTTGGCAAACGTCGGTTTCCCAATTGTCGAAGCGTTTCCAAGCGGCGAATTTGTTATCACAAAGCACAAAGGAACCGGCGGACGAGTCAGCGTTCCGTCGGTCAAAGAGCAGCTTTTATATGAAATGGGCGACCCGCACAGCTATATAACTCCTGATGTCGTCGCCGATTTTACGACGATTCAATTAAAAGATGACGGAGAAAATCGCGTTCGCGTCTTCGGCATCGAGGGCAAACCGAATACGGAATTTTATAAAGTTTCAATTGCCTATTCGGGTGGTTGGAAAGCGGTCGGAACGCTCGTTTATTCTTACCCGGACGCTTACGAAAAAGCGAAAGCGGCTGATAAAATTCTCCGCTCGCGTTTAGAAAAATTAGGACTGCGATTTGATGTAATTTTAACCGAATTCATCGGCGTAAACGCGACGCACGGACATCTTGCAGGTGAACCGGCAAAAGATATTCCCGAAGTTCAATTTCGTTTTGGTGTTCGCGGACAAAGCAAAGCAGATGTCGAAAGATTTACAAAAGAACTCGCACCGCTGATTTTAACAGGTCCGCCATCGGTGACGGGTTTTGCTGGCGGTCGTCCGAAAGTTGAAGAAATTATGGCTTATTTTCCCGCTCTGATTCCGAAAACCTTAATTGAAACCAAAGTCGAAATCGTTAAAGCGTAAGAATCATTTTTCCAAAAATCGTGCGATTCCCTTCCGGCAATCTTCCGTCAAACGCGCAATCGTGTTGACTTCTGCGCCGGTTTCAAGCGCGGTTTCAAATGTCATTCCGTCCATTTGATAAAGCAGCTTTTTTGACAAAATAACGGCTGAACGCGAAACTTTTTCATAGACGGAAACATACTTTTTCACGTCCTCATCAAAAGTTTCGTCGTCGAAAACGTGATTTATCAAACCGATTTTTTCCGCTTCGTCGGACGAAAACTCAAAACCTTGCGTAACTAATTCAAACGCCCGTTTTTCCGACAAATTACGGCGCAGAATCGCCATCACCATCGCTGCAACAAAACCGATTTTTACTTCCGGGTAACCGAACCGCGCCGATTTCGTCGCCAAAACCAAATCGCAAGCCGTCGCCAAACCGCAGCCGCCGGCGAGTGCGCGACCGTGAACCACCCCGATGACCGGAATTTTTATTTTTCTAATTAAAGAAAACAATTCCAGAAGATTTTCCGCGTCTGCCAGATTTTCCATCACGTCGCTTTCGGCAATTTTCTGTAACGCCGACAAATCCGCACCCGAGCAAAAATCTTTGCCCGCGCCTCTAATTACAATCGCTCGCAATCGCTCGTTACTATCGGCTTCGCGCAAAACTTCTTTCAACGATTTTACCAGCGCATCGTTCAAAGCGTTACGTTTTTCAGGATGATTGAGCGTAATCGTTAAAATTGAATTTTCTTCAGCAATTTTAATTTCAGACATTTTCTTTTGATGTTTTGACAATTGAAGTCAGCATTTTTATTAACTCAATGCAATCGTAGTTAATCGAATCGTAAGGTTTTTCATCGAGAAATTCGCCTTCGTGTAAAATTTAAAGCCAAAATTCCGTTTCTGAAGCTCGCTTCAGTGCGGTCTGCATATCGGCAGTAAAGACCTGTTTCGATTCTGATTGATTGGCATCTTTAATAAATTTTGCAACGTGTGTTCCCGAAATTAAGACTTGCTTGCTCAAAACATATTCGTGTTTTTCCTCGCTCAAAAAACGATAGAGTTTCACAATTCTTAATGCGAATTCAATTGATTTTTCTAAAACCAAACTTTTACTCATTTTGATATGATTGCTGAAAAATTAGTGAAAAATTAATAATTAAAAGTGAACAATATCAAATTTTTCACTATTCATTTTTAATTATTTACTATTTTTCAGTCGAAAAACTTACTCGGCAAAACCGTTAAAATAAGTTCACGGCTTTATCAATTTCCGCCGCAAAATTTTCAATCGTTTTCGCCACAATCGAAATTTGTTCCTGCGCTTCCTTCCAATCTCTTTGTTCGATTGCCTCGCGCACCGACGGCAGAGTTTTCACACCGTAGCCGGTGTAAAATCCGGGCGCGTAAATTTGATGTTTGAACCAATCGCGGCGCGGCAAACCTTCGCGGCGCGTTAAAATCCGTTCGGTTTTGTATAGAATTTCGTCAAGAGATTTTTGCGCGGAAGGTGAAATTTGTTTGGATTTAGCTGCCGTTTGATAATTTTTCGAGCTTTCCTGCAATTTTGCCAGAGCGTTTTGCAGCGGCGCGAAGTTCAGAAAAGGCACGTTTCCCTTCGCTTTCGGCGCGACGAATTTTTCGGTCGGGTCTTGCGCGGCGACAATCATTCCGCCCGTAAGCATCTGATTCATTATTTTGGTTTCTTCGCGCATTTGGTCGGTCATAGACAAAATTTCACGGACGTAAACGCCGACCGTATCAGCGAAATTCGTAAATTCAAACGGCAAAACATCTGCGTTTGCTAATCGCAAAGTCGCGTGTCCGCAAACTTTGGCGAGCGCGATTCCGTAATCGAAATTCGGATCGCCGAAGCGCGTGAAATGATCGAACGAATCGTAAATCGAATGATACGAACCGCCGCCGTCTTCACCGCCAAATCCGATATTCAAACTGGCAATGCCGAGATGCTGCAAAAACGGCGTGTAATCCGAACCGGAACCGAGCGCGTAAATCCGTGAGTCGCTGCGCTCCATAGTTTCCTTTCGCGCATTCGGCGAGCCGTTGACGATTTGCTGGGCGCGTGAGCGTTCCCAAACCGTCATTTTCGTTTGAGGATCGGCGATGTCGCGCCCGACTTCGTTGATAAATTTTTCGAGCGTGTGCGAACCGCCGATGCCGAGAAATCCTCGTCCGTTGGAATCGCTGTTGATATAAACCGCCGCTTTGTTTTTAAGCATTTCGGCGTGAGTTTCCGCCCATTCTGTCGAGCCTAAAAGTCCCGGTTCTTCGCCGTCCCAAGCCGCGTAAACAATCGTTCGTTTGGGTTTCCAACCGATTTTCGCTAACTCGCCCGTCACCCTTGCTTCTTCCAGCAAAGCGACTAGACCGGAAATCGGATCATCCGCTCCGTTTACCCAAGCATCGTGATGATTGCCGCGAATAATCCATTCGTCGGGGCGTTCCGCGCCGTTCATTTTGGCAATAACATTATAAATCGGTTTGATGTCCCAGTTAAATGCGAGTTTAAAGCGAACTTTGAGATTGTTTACGCCGCCGAGATGATAAGTTATCGGCAATGCGCCGCGCCAATTTGCCGGAGCGACGGCACCGCCCAAATTTCGCAGAATCGGCAAAGCGTCCGCGTAGGAAATCGGCATTACGGGAATTTTCGTCAGCGTCGGCGCGTCTTTCCTGTCCAACCGTTTGACGCCTTTTGTCGAACCGATGCCGGGCGTAGTCGGATCGCCGGGAAAAACCGGCATATCGGCGACCGAGCCGCGCTGAACGCCGTTTTCATTTCGATACGCGCCTTTCGGATAAACGTCGCCCTGAAAATAACCGTCATCGCGCGGGTCGGAATAAATCAAACACGCGATTGCGCCGCGTTCCGCCGCGACTTTCGGTTTGATTCCGCGCCAGCTTCCGCCGTATCGTGCCAGCGCGATTTTCCCACGCACGTCAATTCCGCGTTTTTCCAGTTCTTCGTAATCCGCCGGAACGCCGTAATTGACGTAAACAACATCGCCCGTTACGTCGCCGTCAATCGAATAGGCGTTGTAACTCGGAAGTTGTTCCGCTTTTTGATTCGATGTCGAATCTTCTTTTAGGTCGGGTTCTTCGAGTTTGGCGGTGTATTTTTCCGGCGAAATCATTTCCAAAACGCGCGTTTTCGGCGTTGGAAATAAAACGTCGAACTGTTCGATGTTCGCGTCGAAACCCCACGATTTGAAAAGAGCGAGCATAAATTCGGCGTTTTCCTTTCCGTAAGGCGAACCGACGAAATGCGGACGAGCCGACAGCTTTTTCATCCAATCACGAAGATTTTCCTTTTTCAAAGAAGCGTCGAATTTAGCTTCCAGAGATTTTTGCGCGACGGAATTCGAGGCGGAAAATCCCGACAAAGTTTTATCGTTCGGAATTGACTGAGCGAAAACCGAAACGGCGGAAATTACAAGCAAAAAAAAACGAACAAACGAATTACGCATCGCAGAAACTCCTTAAATTTAACGGATTTGAAATGAAGCGAGATTATTGTAAGTCAATTTTCGGCGGAATTACTAATCAGACGGGAGAAGACAAGTGCTTTCCCAAATCTGTCTATAACAAATCCAGTTTTTCAACTTCTTCGTCCGGCAGATCAATTTTCATTCGCAAAAGCGCGGTTGAAAAAGTTTTTCCCTGCGCGTCGGTCATTAAAGATAAAGTTCCACCGCCGCCTAAACTTTCGTGAAGCAGAAAATTTAACGCCTTTAGATTCGGCAGTTCAAAGCGTTCGACTTCGCCTTTGACCATTTCGCCGAAATGTTTTTTTACTTTATCTGCCGTCACTTCGCGGACGAGAAGCGGATAAAATTCATCTTTGAGAGCGATAACGCCGACGTTTGCCGTGTCGCCTTTGTCGCCAGAACGAGCGTGGGCGAGTTTTAATAATTCGATTTTCATATTTCCTTTTGTCTAAAATTAAACCAATGAAACGCCGCAATGACAAGCGAATGCGTGATTTTTTCTTCTTTTATTAATTTTTCGATTTCAGTTACCGGAAATGATTTTGTGACGATGCTTTCGTGTTCGTCAAATTTGGTTTTCGCCTTTTTTTCGCAATCGAGTGCGAGAAAATGAAAAATCGTGTTGTTGCTTATCGCCGGATTCGGGTGAGATTTTCCCAAAAATACAAAATTTTCCGATGAATATCCGGTTTCTTCTGTAAGTTCGCGCCGCGCCGCTTTTTCGGGCGATTCATTTTCATCAATCATTCCACCGGGAATTTCAAGAGTTATTTCTTCGATTCCGTGCCGGAATTGTTCGATTAAAACGACTTTTTGTTGCCGCGTGAGAGCGATGACGTTTACCCAATCGGGATTTTCGACGACGAAAAAAGAAGCATTTTGACGGTTGCTTGGGCGTTCGCAAAAATCTTCGCGCACCGTAAAAACGCGACAGTCGGCAATCTTTTTCGATTCAATTCGCTTCCAAACCTCGACGCTTTGTTTCATATATTGGTTTAATTAAAATGACAAAGTATGTTTCAATAAAATATCATTTTTACTCAAAGGGGAAAATTTATGTTTAGAATAATCTTTATCGTTCTCGGTTTCATTTTGCTGAATTCTGCGTTTGTGCCGGCTCAGGATACGGCGCAATCTTCGCCAAATCTCGAAATAATTCTTTCCGAAGCACAGAAACAGACGGAATTTTATAGGGAAACTTTTAGAAATCTTTTGGCGGAGGAAACAAAAGTATTTGAAGAATTCGACAAAAACGGAAATTCCGATGAACAAACCGCAGTCAAATCAAACTTTCTCGTCTATCAATCGGGTAAGAACGCAAATGTCACGACCGAACTGAGAAACGTCATCGAAGTCAACGGGAAACTTGTTCCGAACAGTCAAAAGCGTTCGGGCGATTTTTTAGCCGAACTTGAAAAAACTACGACGCTCGAAAAGGAATTGAATAAAATTCAGCGCGAAGGCTCAAAATACGATAAAACCATCGAAGTCTACGGCTTAACACTAAACGAAGCGATTGTTCTGAGTCCGAATATCCGCTCCTTTTTCGAGTTCAAACTGCTCGGCGCGGAAAATTATCAAGGGAATGATGTTTATATCGTCAGTTATCAGCAGACAAAAAAGAGTCCGTATAATGTGGTTAACGGGAAAAATTCGGTCTCAAATGAAGCGGGTTTAAACTTCGAGCTCGACATTCCCAACGCTCTCAAAAACAACGACGCTTTTCTGCGCGGAAAACTTTGGATTGATGCAAAAAACTTTCAACTGCGCCGCGAAGAACAGGAATTAATAGTAAACTCGCCCGCACCGCTAACGCTGCTTACAACCAATTTTGAATATCAGCCGAGCAATTACGGGATTTTGGTTCCGAAAACGATTTCGGTAACTACTTACGAACTTAAAAAACAGAAAGCTGACGGAAAATTTATTCCAGTTAAACAGACAAACGTAAATTTTGACTACTCTAAATTCCGCCAAACAAATGTTGAAGTACAAATTTTGGATGACAAATAAATTGAAGCGAGAAACATTAATGTTTCTCGCTCCGGTCATTTGATTGAAATTTATTTAACGGATTTTTCCGCACGAAAGACTAGAAAGTAATCCATTCCGTCGGTTTTTACAAAATCGTATTGGTCAACTAAACCGAATCCGGCGCGTTTTGCTTCTTCAACAATAATTTCTTTATTAATTCCGTGGTCATCGCCGCTTCCATTTTTGTCTATGATGCCGACGAGAGCGTTCGGTTTGAGCGACGAGCGAAGATTCTTTAAAACTTTTACAGGCTCGGCGATTTCGTGATAAGTTTTCAAAATCAAAACGGCATCAACCGAATTTTTTGATACATTGGGATTATCTTCCGTGCCGAGAACGGTTTCAATATTTTTGAAATTTTCTTTTTGAGCGCGATTTTTTATGTGATTAATATATTCCTGATTGATTTCGACGGCGAAAACTCTTCCCTTTTCGCCGACTCGTTTCGCGGCACGAACGGTAAACCAACCCGAACCCGCGCCGATGTCGGCGACATTTTTGCCTTCCGTGATTTTCAAAATGTCCATTACGCGATCAATCTGTAAGTTTTTCGCACGGTTTTCATCTTCAAATATCGAAAGGTCACCGGTGTAAGGTTCGCTCTTCGGGCGATTTATATTTTCGTTCGAGTTTACAGGCGGCACGGCGGTCGGCGAAACCGTCGGAGAAACTTCGAGTTTCGACAATTCGGCGATTTGACACGCTGAAAAAGCGACAGCAAAAATAAAAACGGCTTTAACGAAAATTAAACCGACCAAAAATTTTTTCATATTTTTATGATGAGTTTTTCTTACAAGAATTTGCTAACGAAAATTGCTGCCGGGTTTTCGGCGATTTCATCAATCAAACCGATTCGCAAAGCCTCGTTTGCATCAACTATTTTTGCCGTCAGAAACATTTCAAGCGCGGCAGCTTCGCCGATCAGACGCGGCAAACGCTGCGTTCCGCCCCAGCCGGTGATGATTCCGAGATTTACGCCGGGATGTGAAAATTGGGCGTTCGGCGCGGCAATTCGCCGGTCGCAAGCCAACGCTAAATCAAGTGCGCCGCCGAAACAAAAACCCTTTATCGCCGCAATCGTCGTTTGATTGGCGGAAGCGATTTTAGACATCAAATTTTGTCCGCGCAAAGCAAATTCACGCGCCGATTCTTTATTCGCTTCGGCAATTTCGCGCAAATCCGCGCCAGAAGCGAAAACGTCGCCTGCGCCGGTGAAAATAATCTTTTCTATCCCGGAATCCGCTGTAATTTCATCTAAAATTACATTTAATCTTTCCAGAACAAAAATCGAAAGCGGACTGCGTATTTCGGGACGATTAAATTTGATTATTCTCGATTTTGCGAAATTTTCGACGATTAACGAGTTAGACATTTTGCGTTTTCCAAGTCAATAATAAAATTATGTTTAGAACAAATAAAGCGCATCCGTGGCACGGCGTTCCGATTGGCAATAATGTGCCGCACGAGGTGACGGTTTTCGTCGAAATCGTGCCGCGCGACACGGTAAAATATGAAGTTGACAAGGAAACCGGCTATCTGAAAATTGATCGTCCGCAACAATATTCTAACGTCGTTCCGGCGAACTACGGTTTTATTCCGCAAACTTTTTGCGACAAAAACATTGCCCGGCTCGCCAGCCAGAATTCGAATAAAACCGTCGAAAATGGCGACGGCGACCCGCTCGATATTCTGGTTTTATCCGAACATCACATTCCGCGCGGCGATATTATTTTAAAGGCGAAACCAATCGGCGGTTTCTGTCTGCTCGACGATGGCGAAGCGGACGATAAAATTATCGCAACCTTGGTCGGCGATAAAATTTACGAAAATTATGAAGACATTTCCGATTTGCCCGAAAGCATCATCAAACGTCTACAGCATTATTTTCTGACCTACAAAAATCTGCCGAGCGAGCCGCACATTTGTGAAATCGCTTATATTTACGGGCGCGAACAATCGCATCAGGTGATTGAAGAAGCAATCAAAGATTACGCAGATTTGATGGAGAAACTAAAAAAAACCGCCATCGGATATTAAATCAAATTTCCCGGCAAAACAAACGCGCCGATATGCGGCTGATTTGTATTCAGACAAGTCTGCAAAGCCAAAGTCAAAGCGTCGCGCAGATTTTCCGGCGTGACAATCGCATCCAATAATCCACGCGCCGCCGCGTGTTTCGCGTCTAGTTCGCGGTCGTAAGTCTCGCGCACTTTGTCCATTTCGGCTTTCGTCGTGTCATCAACTTCTTTGCCTTCCTTTTTGAGTTTTTCAATCTGCGTCCCGAAAATCGCCTGCGCCGCCGAATCGCCTTCCATTACGCCCATTCTTCCCGTCGGCAAACTGAAAATAAAATCCGGGTCGAAGCCTTGACCAGCCATCGCGTAATATCCCGCGCCGGATGCGTGATTAATTGTCAAAACAAGTTTCGGAACGGCGGCAGTTGCCATCGCTTCAACAAAATGCGCTCCGGCACGAATGATGCCGGAATGCTCTGCTTCCGCGCCGACCATAAAACCGGAAACGTCCTGCACGAATAAAAGCGGCGTTGAATGGCGGTTACAGTTTTCGATGAAATAAGCCGTTTTTTCCGCTGATTCGGTGTAAACGATGCCGCCGAATTTCGGCGGTTTGCCCGGTTTCCCTTTCGTCATTCCGCGCGAATTAGCGATGATGCCGACGAGAATTCCGCCGATTCTGGCTGTGCCGCAAATCATTTCTTTAGCGTAATCGGCTTGAAATTCGTCGAGTTCTCCGTTATCTAAAAAACAATTCAAAACTTCGCGCATATTATAAGGAGCGCGATGGTCTTCAGGCAGAATTTCGTAAAGTTTTTCGGGTTTATTTTTCGACGCTTTCGCTTCGATAACTGAAACTTTTGTTTCTTCCTTTTTCGGCAATTCCGCCACCAAATCACGAATTTTCTTCAAACATTCTTTCTCGTCTTTCGTCCGAAAATGCGCCACGCCGCTGATTGCATTGTGCGTCATCGCGCCGCCCAAAGTTTCGTTGTCAATCGTCTGCCCGGTCGCGCCTTTGACTAAATTTGCGCCGCCCAACCCCATAAACGACGTATTTTCAACCATCAAAATCACGTCTGAAAGCGCGGGCAAGTAAGCTCCGCCCGCGACGCACATTCCCATCACGGCGGCAATCTGCGGAACTTTCAAATAGCGGCGCATAATCGAATTGTAATAAAAAATTCTGGCTGCGCCGTATTGACCGGGAAAAACGCCGCCCTGATACGGCAGATTCACGCCCGCCGAATCAACCAAATAAATTATCGGCACACGATTTCGCATCGCAATTTCCTGTGCGCGAAGAATTTTCTTTATCGTTTCGGGATACCACGCGCCCGCTTTTATCGTCGCGTCGTTGGCGACGACAACGCACTCGCGCCCGTTTATTTTACCGATTAGAGTAACAA
>JALYQJ010000031.1 GCA_030855875.1 Acidobacteriota bacterium | reverse complement strand
CGAAAAAAATGGAAGCGTCGCTCGCCACGTTTCGCAAACAGGGAAATCCGTATCTTTTCGACGCGCTCAATTCGACCGTCAGCGAAATTTTGCTGCCGCTGATGCCCGGAACCAGAAAAACCGCCGTCGTCGTCATCGGTGACGGTTTGGACAGAGGCAGCAAAACGTCGTTCGATAAAATTTTGAACGAACTGCAAAATCAAAACGTCGTCGTCTATTCGCTTCAGATTCCCGACCGCACCGGCGGCGCGTATCGCCGCAATCAGCCGAAGGCGAGGGAAGTTGTCAATCAATTGACGGAAGGAACGGGCGGCAAAATTTTTCCGCTCGAAGAAGCGCAGACCGCCGCCAAATACATCTGCGACGAACTGCGTAAAAATCGTTACTTGTTGTCGTATTTTCCCGCCAACACTTCATCTTACGATGCGCGGCGCGTCTTTATCGTCGCCGACGAAGGCATCAGCATACGCACAAAAAACGCGCAGCCGCCGAATATAAAATGATTAATCAAGACGAAATAATCAGTAGAAAATTTCGTTTTCAGCTTTTCTCAGCCGTAAATTTATTTAAATCCCGCAACTCGCCCGATACTTTTTCGTCTCACACTTGATTTTTGTGATAAACTGAGCGAACCTGCAACCGATAGGAGTCCAAAAACCCGTGAGCGATTCTAAAAAAATACCAACGCCCGACGACTTTTCTAAAACTACGCCGAATATTAATCTGCCGAAGGATAGTTCGTCGCAGAATTCGTGGGAAAAAACCAATTACAATTTTCCGGCACAGCCGCCCGCTGACGATTGGGGGAATACGGTTGCTAATATCCGACCGATTGAAACGGACGAAAACGATTTCGGCAAGACGTATTTTCCTTCTTCGCAGAAAACCCCGCAATCGCCCGAATGGGGAATGACTCAGGCGAATATTGACTTGTCGGAAACCGATTTCGGCGGAAAACAAAACAATTACGGTTCGCGGCAGGAAGAATCAGCCGACGCGGGTTACGGCGTGACGACACCTTATTTTCGTCTGCCCGAAGCCGAACGCGCCAAATATCAAAATCTACCGCCGACTCCGACAGAAAAAGCCGCTAGTGAGGAAAAGGAAAAGAAGGAAAAAGGCGGAATTCCGGGCTGGGTTTGGATCAGCGGCAGTTTATTTTCGATGTTTTTCTTCGCCGTCGTGGTTTTGCTCATAGTTTACATCTTTGTTATAAGAGATACCGGATTTGAAGCGACCATTACGAATGCGCCGCCGGGAAGCCGGATTATGGTTGATAACAGTCAGTGGAACGTCACCTCCGATGACGGTTCTTATAAATTACCGACACTCAAGGCGGGAGACAGAACAGTCGAAATCATTCATCCGAGTTATGAATGTATCCCTATCAAAGTCACAGGTAAAGACGGCGTAAACCCGGAACCGTATCGGGCAAGCTGCAAGGCGATTCCGGTCAAAGCGGGCGAAGACTGCACAAACATCAAACGCGGCGAGGAAGACAAAGCCGAACGCTGTTATAACGCGGCTCTCGCCAAGTTGGACGATCCGCCTTCGGTTGAAGATTTGATCGCCGCGCTGAATATCTTAGTTATTAATTTTGAAAGCAATAAATTCGATATTCCGCCTGTCCGGCGAGCATCTTTGCAAAAGGGTGCGGAATATATTAAAAAGCTGCCGCCGACGGTTGTGTTAGAAGTCGGCGGTCATACCGACAGTCAGGGCGGCGACGCGCCGAATCAAATTCTTTCGGAAAATCGCGCCAACGCCGTAAAAAACGAGCTGGAAAAATTTGGCGTAAAGGCGGGAGTTTTGCAGACAAAAGGCTACGGGAAATCGAGTCCGAAAACTACCAACGAAACCGATGACGGACGTTTCCAAAACCGTCGAATCGAATACAAGGTGTTAAAAAAATAAGTTCTCAAAAAGTAGAATCCAAATAAAAAGCAGATGACGACAGACATCTGCTTTTTGTCATTTTACAAACAAAAACACTCGAAAAATTATCGGGCAAAATTTTATTGTAGCGGAAACATTGTGTTCTTTGTAACAATTAACCTTTCACAATCCAGCCGCCGCCGACGCATTCTTCACCGTTGTAGAAAACGGTCGCTTGTCCGGGCGTGATTGCGCTTTGCGGTTCGTCGAAAACGATTCGGGCGCGATTTTCCGGCAGAGCGTAAACGGTCGCGGTCGCGGGTTCGTGGCGGTAACGCACTTTGATTTCGGCGCGGACGGGTTCTGACGGTTCATCAAACGCCACCCAATTTACGCCTTTGGCGACGAATTCGAGCGAATCGAGTTCGTCTTTTTCGCCGACGATGATTTGATTTTTGGCGCGTTCGATTTGCAGAACGTAAAGCGGTTTTTCGTGCGCGATTCCGAGTCCGCGCCGCTGACCGATTGTGTAGCGGTGAATTCCGCCGTGTTCGTTGAGCTTTTCGCCTTTTGAGTTTACGATGTCGCCCGGTTTCGGCAATTCGTCCGAGCGGTTTTCGTGTTCGAGATAACGGTCAATAAATTCGGCGTATTTGCCGTCGGGAACAAAACAGATTTCCTGCGATTCCTGTTTGTCGGCGACGTATAAATTTGCATCGCGGGCGATGTCGCGCACTTCCGATTTGAGCATTTCGCCGAGCGGAAAATAAGCGCGGGAAAGCTGGTCTTGATTAAGTTCCCACAAGAAATAAGTCTGGTCTTTCCAATGATTTTTTCCGCGAAACAGGCGATAGCGATTCGCTTTTTCGTCGTGTTCGACGCGAGCATAATGTCCGGTCGCAACTTTATCGCAGCCGAGCGATTGTGCGAGTTTATCCAAAGAGGCGAATTTCAAACGCGAATTACACGCGACGCACGGAATCGGCGTTTCGCCGTTTAAGTAGCTGTCAACGAACGGATTGACGACTGCTTCTTCAAAATCCTTTTCGAGATTCAAAACGTAAAACGGAATTTCTAAACTTTCGGCGACACGCCGCGCATCATAAACGTCGTCGAGCGAACAGCAGCGCGACGGCAACGGATCGCCGTTTTCGTCAACATTGATGTGCCGCCGCTGATTCCACAATTGCATCGTAAAACCGACGAGTTCGTGTCCCTGTTCTTTTAAAAGAGCCGCCGCGCTTGACGAATCAACGCCGCCGCTCATTGCTACCGCTATTTTCATAAAACCTCTCCGTCAAGCGGTTGATTGCCGCTAAACGTAAAATTATAATGCTTTAGATGCAAAAAGAGTAGCAGACTTAACTAAAGCGTCAGCGTCTTGCCTGCAAATATTATTTTGCGCCGCCGTTTTATAGACCGCCAAGTTTTTTACAAAATCGTTCATTCACGCTCGATGTAGGCGGAATCCGCCCCGCGCCCCGGTAAAAACTTCTTGTCAAAAAAACCGGCAAGTGTCATAATTCGCCCGTAAAATAAGAATCGAAAAATGAAATTATCGCGGAAAGACATTCTTAAAATGTGGCGGAGCATAATTCGCTTGTTTCGCATCTCGCACGCTTTGAGTTTGGCGATTGGTTTTTTTTGTGTCTCGACCTTTTACGCCGAACGTCTGCCGATAAAAACCTACACGGTCGCCGACGGTTTGCTGCGCGATAATGTTTTCAAAATCAAATCAGACTCTCGCGGATTTTTGTGGTTTTGCACAGTTGAAGGTATTTCGCGTTTCGACGGTTATGGCTTTACGAATTTTACAACCGACGACGGCTTGCCTGACCGCCACGTCAATGATTTTCTCGAAACGCGCAAAGGCGATTATCTGATTGCCACCGATGACGGACTTGCCGGGTTAAATCCGAAAGGTTTGCGCGGCGCGGCTGAAAATCCTTTATTCAGCGTTTATTTGCCGGAAAATCCGCAGGCGAAAATTATTTCCGTTTTGTTTGAAGACCGTAACGGAACGGTTTGGGTCGGGACGAGCGGAGGTTTATTTCGCTTAGTTGGAAAAGACAATCAATTTGCATTCGAAAATGTGAGACTAAGCGAAACTTTGCCGGAAAAAGACAGTCTCGGAATCGTTTCTCTGCTCGAAGATCGGCGCGGCGCATTGTGGATTGGAACGCAAGGAAACGGTTTGTTTCGCTTATTGCCGAACGGACAAGTCGAGCATTTCACCACCGCTAATAATTTGTCGTCAAATAATATTGCTTCTTTGCTCGAAGATAAAAACGGGCGAATCTGGGCGGGAATGCGTTTCGATGCCAACAACTCCGGCGGTTTGTGTTTGCTCGTCGCCGAACCGAATGTTAATCAAAAAATCGTCGAGCGGCATTACACGGCGAAAGACGGCTTGCCGAGCAATTGGATTCCGGCTCTTTATCAAACAAGCGACGGGAAATTTTGGGTCGGAACGACCGGCGGTTTATGTTTGTGGCAGGATAGCGGCGATTCGGTTTGCAAAACTTATACGGCGAAAAATGATTTGTGCGATACGGAAATCTGGAGCATCACCGAAGACAAAGACGGCAATCTCTGGACAGGAACGCGGTGCGGCGCGAAAAAGAAGGCGCGTTTCGGTTTTACGACCTACACTGAAGCGGATGGTTTGGTTGGCGCGACTGTCAATTCGATTTTTGAAAATCGGGACGGCGAGCTTTTTGTCAGCGCGAATGTTGCGAAAAGATCGGTCAGCCGATTCGACGGCGCGGGCTTTACGCTCGTCAAGCCGAATTTTCCGCCGAGCGTAGATATTTTCGGTTGGGGTTGGAAGCAGACGGTCTGGCAAGACAGCGCGGGCGATTGGTGGTTTCCGACCGGACGCGGACTTTATCGTTTTCCGAAACCGGCGCGGTTTGAAGATTTGGCGAACGTTGCGCCGCAAAAAATTGATACCGGCACGAATGATAGCGAAGTTTTCCGAATTTTTGAAGATTCACGCGGCGACATCTGGATTGCGACGACACAGCCAAACGAGCTGCTGCGCTGGGAACGCGCCGCCAACATTTGGCACAATTACACGCAGGAAGCAGGTTTTTCATTGCGGCGTATCGGGACGGCTTTTGTCGAAGATAAGTCTGGAAATTTATGGATTGCGACGGGCGAAGACGACAGCGCGTTGATTCGTTACCGCGACGGACAATTCAAAGTTTTCACCCAAACGGACGGCGCACCGAAAGGCTGGACGCGGGATTTGTTTTTAGACCGCGCGGGCAGACTTTGGCTGGCAAGCACGACTGTCGGCTTGCTCCGTTTGGACAATACGAACGACGATAGTTTGCAATTTGTCAAATACACAACCGCCGAAGGACTTTCAAGCAACGGCGTTTATTGCATCACGGAAGATGCTTCAGGACGAATCTATATTGGCACGGGACGCGGGCTTGACCGTCTCAATCCACAAAGCGGACAAGTCGAAAATTTCACGACTGCTGACGGTTTGCCGGACAGCAACATCGAAGTCGCATATCGAGACCGTAACAATGCACTTTGGTTTGCCGCAACGAATGGTTTAGCGCGTTTCATTCCCGAACCTGAACGCCAGCGAATGCCGCCGACAATTTTGATAACGGGCTTGCGTGTTGCCGGTCTCGTTCAGCCGATTTCGATTTTAGGCGAAACTGAGATTTCAAACATCGAACTTAATTCTGATGAAAGACAAGTGACGATTGAGTTTGTCGGCTTGGGCGCAAACCTCGGAGAAAAACTTCGTTATGAATATCGTTTGGGCGGCGAACGCGCCGAATGGATACCGACGACCGAGCGCACTTTGAATTTCGCAAATCTGGCTTCCGGCGATTATCGTTTCGAGATTCGCGCCGTTACCGCCGATAGAATTTACAGCCAAACGCCTGCCAGTATTTCCTTTCGCATTGCGACACCGATTTGGCAACGCTGGTGGTTTGCCGCCGCGATTCTCGCGCTCGCGGCTTTGGCAATTTACGGCTTTTATCGTTTTCGCTTAAACAAATTTCTGGAAATCGAGCGCACGCGGACACGCATCGCCACCGATCTGCACGACGACATCGGAACGAACTTATCGAAAATCTCGCTTCTCAGCGAAATCGTCAATCTTCAACTGGTAAACGAAAATGCGGAAAGCAACCGTCTGCTCAATTCGATTAGCGAGATTTCCCGCGAATCGGTCACTTCGATGAGCGACATTGTTTGGGCGATTAACCCGCAGCGCGATTCCGCGCTTGAGCTA
>JALYQJ010000568.1 GCA_030855875.1 Acidobacteriota bacterium | reverse complement strand
CTTTGAGCGAAATAAATCTGCCGGATGCGGCGGCTTTTGTCGAAAAAGCCAGAGAACGCACCAATATGCCGGACGCGACGGTTTCTTTAATCAGCATCCGGCGCGAAACTGTCAGCGTTATGAGTAAAGTTTTTCAAACAACTTACAGAGTAAGCCTCAAAAAAGGCGTAAATGAAGGCGGCGTTGAGTATGACAATGACGGCAATGAAATTCGCGTTTATAAGAACGGAAAAATCGTTTCCGAGAAGAAATAAACATCTGCGGAATTTTTTAATTTTTATGCGGCTCAATTTTAAAGTTCTAATTAATCACTTAAAGTTTGCCGACTGCAAGACCGGCAAGTTCGCGCAATTTATTCAGCAACAACGGCAAAAATCGTCGCCGCGAAAGTCAAACTAAAGCAGGCGGCAAAATAATTTACAAATTTCTATAAGGAAAGTTTTTATGCAGCAACAGCAATTCGATTTTAACCGCGGCGCGATCAAGCCGATTCAATGTTTGAGCGACGGTTGGGCGATGCTCAAAGGAACGGGACAATACGGAAATTTTCTGGGCGTTTTGATAATCGGCTTTTTGATAATTATCGTCGGCTCGTGCATTCCGCTTTCGCCGCTTTTGCCGCCGATGATCTGCGGGATTTATCTGTGTCTGTTTGCGATGATGAACCGCCAGCCGTTTAATTCAAGCACGCTTTTTAGAGGCTTCGATTTCTTCGGGCAATCTTTTCTCGCGTCGCTTGTTTTGACGATTCCGATTTTCGTTTTGTCGTTTGTCATGCAAATCGGTCTCGGCGGAATTAGTGCCGTGACCGAAACTTTGAAGGAAAATAAAAATCCCAAACCCGAAGAGATTTTCCCGATTTTATTCGGAGTTTTCGGATTCGTTTTCGGAGTTTATTTGCTGATTCTCGTCGTCGCTTTTATTTTGGGAACACTGACGGCGTTTGTTTATCCGCTGATTGTTGACCGCAAACTCGGCGCGATTGACGCGCTCAAACTCAGTTTTCGCGCTGTAATGGGGAATTTTTTCGGAGTCGTCGGTTTGATGCTTTTGGGGCAGTTGATATTGATTGCGGGCGTGATGGTTTTCTACGTCGGCGCGTTATTCGTCGCGCCGGTGATTTTCGCGGCGTGGTCAATCGCTTATCGCCGCGTTTTTCCGCTTCAAGTTCCATCGCAACAGCAATTCGGTGCGCCGCAGCAAAGCATTTGGACACCGCCGGTTTCCGCCTCGAAAGCCGGTTGGGTTTTGACTTTGAGCGCGTTGGCAATTATCGGTTTGGGCATCACGAGTCTTGCCGCCGTCGGATTTTTCGCTTATCGAGGCATCAGCAGCGCGATTGAAAAAGTTGAAGAAGATCGAAAACTCAGAGAAGTTACCAAACCAACGCCGCCGATACACGGGTATCCGACTCCGACACCTTATCAAACGCCGACTCAGAGAAGTCCGTCGGGCAATAAAACTATTAGCAGCGGAGTTTTAAATGGCAAAGCGATTGAACTGCCGAAACCGCCGTATCCGCCGGCGGCGCGAGCCGTTCGCGCAAGCGGCGCGGTCAACGTGCAGGTAATGATTGACGAAAACGGCAGTGTTATCTCGGCAAGCGCGGTCAGCGGACATCCGCTGCTTCGTTCTTCGGCGGAGCAATCGGCGCGGGCGGCAAAATTTACACCGACGATGTTAGGCGGCAAAGCCGTAAAAGTTTCCGGTGTGATTGTCTACAATTTCGTTCCCGATTAAGATGACCGTAAGGTTTTGTGAATTGAAGGATATGATTAAATGCAAGCCGAGAAATTTCAGGTGTTTTATCATTTTTATTTGCAGTATATTTTTGTGCGCTAACGTCTGCGCCCAATCTTCCGACGAGTTTTTCGGCATCAAAATCAGTCCCGGAGTTCGGTCAGTTATCAATGAAATCGAGTATAAAACCGGCGAAGAGATTTATATCGAATTCGTCCGGCAGGAAGATTATATGCTCGGTTCGAGCTTTATTTCCGAAGACGGTGTTGCGGTCGTTTTGATTGATTACAGTTTGGAAGACGACGCTAAAAAGCTGGAAGCGGTCGTCGTTCACGAGCTTTTGCATTTGCGTCTGCGCGTAAATAATTTCCCGACATTCGTTTTCTCGCCGACTGTAAACACCGCCAAAGGTCGCGCCAGAGACACCGAGCAAGGCAACATCAACGACTTGAAAAATATGATCGAACATCAGGTTTTCAAGCCGGAAATGGAAAAATTCGGGTTAAATAAAATTATTGATTTGGCGGGCGACATTGCCAAAGGCGCGAGAGCAAACAAAAATCAGGCTGACGGTCAGGACGACGCGATCAATTATGCGAGAGCGATTTTGGAATATTCGAATGCGAAAGATATTATCGAAGTGCAAAAGATTTATGAAGAAAACGGATGGAAAGTTTCGCTTCGGGCAGGCAGGGAAATCGCCGCTATTATTAGCCAAACAAACCTGCAAACGCCGAAAGATGTCGAAGCGGTTTTTCTAAAATGTCTTTTGAAACTTTATCCGCCGCCGCGACCCGAATACGTTTTCAAACTGACGCTCGACGCAAAAAATAAACTTTTCCGGCGA
Organism: Acidobacteriota bacterium; assembly: GCA_030855875.1. GTDB lineage: Bacteria > Acidobacteriota > Blastocatellia > Pyrinomonadales > Pyrinomonadaceae > SXVE01. Next base: position 10,432 of record JALYQJ010000568.1, on the reverse strand, counting down.
ATGATTATCAACACGGCGACGCAAACCGTTCGGAGAAAAAGAAAGTGAATAAAAGCATTCGCCAAAAAATGCGGTGCGGCTTTCTCACCAATCGGTATTTACGGGCGGGAATCGCTTTTTGTATCGAGTGCTTCGCGGATGCCCTCGGCGAATAAAAACCACGCGAGCATCGTCAGCGCGAGAACGATTGAAGGAAAAACCGTCAGATGCCACGCCGTGCGAATGTATGATTGATACATTCCGACCATTTGTCCCCACGATGCCTGCGGCGCGGGAATACCTAAACCGAGAAAACTCAAACCGGCTTCGGCGAACATCGCGCCGGGAATTCCCAAAGCGATTGAAACGATGATCGGTGTCATCACGTTTCGCAGAATGTGTTTTTTGATAATGTAAAAATTTCCCGCGCCCATCGTCCGTGAAGCGCGGATAAAATCCGTTTTTTTGAGCGACAGAACCTGTCCGCGCACGAGCCGCGCGATTCCGATCCAGCCGGTTAAAGTCATTGCGAGAATCAAATTCCAAAATCCTGCGCCGAGAGCGATCATCAATAAAATATAGAAAAGAATCGTCGGCAGCGATGAAAGCACATCAATCACGCGCATTATAACGTAATCGAACCAGCCGCCTTTTAATCCGGCAATCGCGCCGATTGGAATGCCGACGAGCGCGATGGCGAGCTGGCTCAATACGCCGACGCTGATCGAAATTCGCGCCCCGTAAAGCAGACGCGAAAGCACGTCGCGCCCTAAATCGTCCGCGCCGAGCCAATGCCGCAAATTCGGCGTTTCCCAAGTAGCCAGAAAATCGCCTTTATAAGGATCATACGGCGCGATATACGGTGCAGCGACGGCGAGAATTATTTGAAAAACGATGAAAAATAAAGCGGCGGCGGCGATTTTATTGTGAGTGAAACGCCGCCAAAAAAGCCGCAGATTATTTGACTTCGGCTTGGCGGAAACTTTATTTATTTCGGTTGCGATTACTGACATTTATTTTTGCCCGCGAAATACGCGAAAGGACGCGAAAAAAAATCTTAAAAATTAAATTTATTGCATCCAGCTTTTTATTTCGTCTTTTAGGCTGTTGTTTTTATTCCGGTTGTTTGCGATTCTTTTGTATTCGAGTTTTGGGAAATGCCCGAAATTTACGAGTAGTGCCAGATCGAAATTTGTCGCGTTCAAATAATTTAACGCTTGCGATTTGTTTATTTCCAAAATTGCGGGCAAGGCTTTTATTTCAACGATAATTTTTTCAAAACAAACAAAATCCGGTTGGAAAAATTGCGTTAAAATTCTGCCTTTATATTCGAGTTGAATTTTTGGCTGCGCGGCAAATGGAATCTTCTGCATTTCAAATTCGATTGACAGGCATTCCTGATAAACCGCTTCTGAAAATCCGCAGCCTTTCTGTTTATAAACTTCAAAACAAGCTCCGATTATCTTGTAACTCTCCTCTTTATAAACAATTTCATCCATAATATTTTTATTTTAAGAATTATTGCCCGCGAAATACGCGAAAAAGCGCGAAAAAAGAATGATAGATTAAAGTTTTCTGTTTTTTGTTTTTATTTTAGCGACTTGCGCGTGTTTCGCGGGAAACACGCTTTTAGTCAACCTTACTTTAAGTTTTATTTAATTTTAGTAATTTTTTCGCGTCTTTTCGCGTATTTCGCGGGCAATATCTTATTCTTCCTTCACCAAACTCACACGCGGATCAGCCAGCGCGTAGAGCAGATCGGTTATCAAATACGAAAGACTGATAATCAGCGTCCAGACGAGCGTCGTCGCCATAATCATCGGATAATCGCGGCTGCCGATTGCCGAGACGAAATAAAAACCGATGCCCGGAATGCGGAAAATGCTCTCGACAAAAAACGAGCCGACGAGCAAGCCCGCCGCGAGCGGTCCGCCGACGGTCAAAAGCGGCGTGAGCGCGTTTTTGAAAACGTGGACAAACATTATCCGCCGTTTGCTCAAGCCTTTGGCGCGGGCGGTGCGGACGTAACCGGCTTTCATCGCGTCGGTCATACTCGCTCTGGTGTATCGCTGCAAAACCAGAATCGGCGCGAGCGAATTTGCCAGAACCGGCATAATCCAATGGCGCGGACTGCTCCAGCCGCCGGTCGGCAGCCAGCCGAGCCAGACCGAAAATATGACCTGCAAAAGAATGGCGAAAACAAAACTCGGAATCACCAGACAAAAAATCGAAACGCCCGTGCCGAAATAATCGAGTATCGAATTCGGTCTGATCGCCGATGCGATTCCGAGACCGACACCGACGACGATTGAAAAAACAAATGTAAGAAGTCCGAGCTGCAAAGAATACGACCACTGCTCGCGGAAAATTCCGACGACGGTTCGATTCGGATAAGCCATCGAATAGCCAAAATCGAGCGTCACGGCATTTCTCACGAATAGCGCGTATTGCTGCCAGACGGGTTTGTCCAAACCGTATTTTTCATTGAGCTGACGCTTGATATTTTCGGGAACGATCTGCTGTTTTTCGAGCGCACGCGCATCAAACGGTCCGCCCGGAACCGTGTGCATCAGCCCGAAAGTCAGAACGGAAACGATGAATAAAACGCCGAAAAGTCCGGCGATTCTGGTTAGAATGTAGCGAAGCATTAGAATTTGAATTTCACTCGACGGACGGGATTCAAAAACGCGGCGAGGCTGAATTTAAGACGATTGCCGCTCGATAATTTCAATTATTTCCAAACAAAACTACGCCTTTGATTTTTTCAGAAACTTTGGCAGACCGACGCTTTTCAATGTTTTGTTAGCTTTTTCAACTTTTTCCTTGAACAAAATTTTGTCTTTGTATTTGTCGAGCGATTTATCAATTTTCACTATCGGCAGTTTCGATTTGTTTAATTCTTCAATTTTTTTCATCGTTTTAACTCCTTCGTCTGACCAGAAACGCTTCGTATTCGACGGCTTTGGCAAACTCTCGCCATTCGCCGTTTTTCAATCCGTATAGATCGAAATCTTCGATGATTTCGTCCAGATTATTTGTCAAACAGATTCGATAAAGCCTCGTCCGCGATTTTGTGCTTCCGGTCGCGTAAATCCAAGCCGCCGGATATTTATCGGTGAAAGCGTAAACCGTAGCGACAACGGTCGCCAAAACTTTTTGACTGTCGCCATTGTCCGAAATTACGAGGTCGTCAACTTCGCCGGTCTGAAAATCTTTGTCGCCGAATCCGAGATTGTAAAAGTCTTTTAAATTGGTCGGCGAATACTGCACAATCTTTGGAATCTCGCCTTTCCTGCCGACGCTCGTAAACTCGAAAACGGTCAAACTTTCGTCGGATTTGAGTTCGTAACGCGGAAGCAGCATAAGAAAATTATATGTTAAAACATTCGAGCGACAAAATTTTTAATTTAAAGCCGTAAATTTGGCTGCGAAACACGCGAAAGTCGCTAAAATTAAATCAAAAAACAGAAAACTTTAATCCATTATTTTTTCGCTCCCTTCACGTGTTTCGCAGGCAATAATTCTTTGATGAAATTTGCGTTAATCTGCAAAATGACACGCGACTTCCTGATTTTGCTCAATCAAACGCAGTTGCGGTTCAACGGACTGGCAGATTTCCTGTGCAATCGGGCAGCGATGACGAAAAACGCAGCCGACGGGACGCGCCGTGATTTCTTCAATGTCGCCTTTGACCGCGAAATTCCGGACGATTTTTGACGGATCGGGTTCGGGAATCGCAGCGATCAAAGCCTGCGTGTATGGATGTTTTGGCGCATTAACAATTTCCGCGCTGTCACCGATTTCAACGATGCGTCCGAGATACATTACGCCGATTCGTTTGCTCATAAAAGCGGTGACGGCGATATTGTGCGAAATAAAAATATACGAAAGCCCGAATTCGTCCTGTAAATCGCGTAGAAGATTCAAGATTTGCGCCTGAACGGAAACGTCGAGAGCCGAAGCCGGTTCGTCGCAAACGAGCAGTTTCGGGCGCAGAGCGAGCGCGCGGGCGATGCCGACGCGCTGCTGCTGTCCGCCGGAAAATTCGCCGGGAAAACGGTGCAAATCCTCGGCTGACAAACCGACACGCTCAAGCAGACGCGCCGCTTCCGCCGTTCGTGTCGCATTCGTGCCGATGTCGTGAATTTCCAGCGGTTCGCAGATAATTTGTTCAATCGTCAGGCGCGAATCGAGCGAAGCCAAAGGGTCTTGAAAAACCATCTGCATCTGTTTTCTGATCGGCTTTAACTGTTTTTCGCCCAAATGCGTGATTTCCGTTCCGTTGAAAAAAATGCGTCCGTCGTCCGGTTCGTAAAGCCGCATCAGGGTCAGCGCGAAAGTTGATTTTCCGCAGCCGGATTCGCCGACCAAACCGAGAGTTTCGCCTTCGTTCAGCGTTAAATCAACGCGGTCGAGCGCGATGTTTTTGAGCTTTTTGCCGCTGAAAAATCCGCTTCGGCGGGTGAAACTTTTCGTCAAGCCTTCGATTTTCAAAAGCGGTTCAGGCATTGGCGAACGCTCCTTCGTGAGCGGCAAAACAGGCAACCGATTGCTGCGAACCGAGTTCGATCAACGGCGGACGTTTCTCCGGGCAGACCGGCATCCGAAATGAACAGCGCGGATAAAACGAACAGCCGATTTCTTCAACGCCGAAACGCGGCGGCGCACCTTCGATGGTTTTTAATCTGTTCGGCTGCTCGTCCAGTCGTGGAATCGAAGCGATCAAAGCCTGCGTATACGGATGCTGCGGACGATTGAAAATATCGCGGACGGAAGCGTTTTCGACGATTCTGCCCGCATACATCACGGCAACGCGGTCGGCTAATTGCGCGACCACGCCCAAGTCGTGCGTGATGATGATGATTGACATTCCGAATTCGTTTTTGAATTTACGCAAAAGACTCAGAATTTGCCACTGAATCGTCACGTCGAGCGCGGTCGTCGGTTCGTCGGCGATCAATAATTTCGGCTGACACGCAATCGCCGCCGCGATCATTACGCGCTGGCGCATTCCGCCGGAAAACTCGTGCGGGTAATCGTTGTAACGCAGTCGCGCGTTGGCGATTCCGACCATTTGCAGCAATTCGATTCCGCGTTTTTTCGCTTCCTTAAACGACAAACCGCGATGAACGCGCAGAGTTTCCGTAATCTGATAACCGACTGACAAAACCGGGTTGAGCGATGTCATCGGGTCTTGAAAAATCATCGAAATCCGACTGCCCAGGATTTTTTCGAGCTGCCAATCAGAAAGTTTTAGTAAATCCGTTTCGCCGCTTTCGTCGCGGAAAATCGCCGTTCCCCCCGCAATTTCGCCGGGCGGTTCGACGAGCCGCATAATCGAAAGCGCGGTCACGCTTTTTCCGCAGCCCGATTCGCCGACAATGCCCAAAACTTCGCCTTCCGCAACCGAAAAAGATACGCCTTTGACGGCGCGTATTACGCTTTTTCCCGATTTGAATTGCGTCTGAAGATTTTTTACTTCAAGCAGCGTTTTGGACATAAATTTAAGAAATATTTGCCCGCGAAAGACGCGAAAGAACGCGAAAAATAAATCAAAACAATTTTTTTCTTTTTAATTTAGCGTCTTTTCGCGTCTTTCGCGGGCAAATTCTTAATTCCCCTGAAAATATTGCAGCCGTCTTTTTCACTTTTCACTTTCTCTCCATTGGTCAACGTCGTTGCGGATATACATTTGAAAGCGTGAAATGTCGAGATAGCGAAAAACCGTGTTGCCGGTTTTGTCCGGCACGAATCCGGTCAGATACGGATTCCAGATTTGATGAACGACCATATGCGTCAGGAAAATTCCGCCGACATCTTCGACTAAAATTCGTTCGGCTTGCCGGTAAATATCGAGTCTTTGCGGCTCGTCAATTTCGCGCCCCGCTTTTGTGACAAAATCGTCAAACTGTAGATTTCGCCAACCGTGGCGCGGCGAACCACGCTCGCTCGAACTGCGCCAAAGCCGCGTCAGCAAATTTGCCGGATCGAGAAAATCGTATTCGTATTCGCCGCTGTAAAGCGGCATCTCGTGTTGCGCCCGACGCGCTCCCCAAACCGCCGGTTCGAGAATTTGCAGATTAACGCCGATGTCGAGATAGCGTTCCCATTGATCTTTGACGTATTCGAGCGTTACGTCACGCCCTTTGGAGAATATTTCCAATACAAGCTGATTTCCGTCTGCGTCTTTCCCGTTCGGATAACCGGCTTCGGCGAGCAGCGATTTCGCTTTTTCGATGTTAAATTCCTGCACGGTTTTCAGTTCGGAATTGTGCGCGGGAAAATCCGGCGGCAGCATCGAAAACGCCGGAATTCTGGTTTTCAGCATCACCTTTTCGCAGAAAGGTGTGCGGTCAATCGCGTGTGAAAGCGATTGTCTTAATTTCAAATTATCAAACGGGGGTCGCAGACAATCGAACGATAAATAAGTCGTCTGAAAATTGTTGAACGAATGTAGATTTTGGATCAGTTCATTATCGTTAACGACCTGCGCGAATTCCTGCGGCTGCAAAATGGCGATGTAATCAATTTCATTGTTCAGCCACGAATTGAACCAGCCGACAGCGGGCGCACCGACAAGCTGAATTAATTTTTGAATTCCGACTTTGTGCGGACCGTTATAAAATGGGTTCGCGTCCCATTCGAGTTTTTGGTTGTGCTGCCAGCTTAAAAGCCGCATCGGACCCGACGACACGAAATTTTCCGCCGTGTCCGCCCAATGTTCCGGGTTATTTTCCGCCTTGTGTTTCGGCGCGGGCGCGGCGGCTTGATACGCGAGCAGCGCGGGCAGATGCGGAATTGCGCCGCCTTCGCCCCAAATTCTCACTGTTCGTTCATCAATCGCTTCGACACCGATTTCTTCGGCTCGTCCCGTGCCTTCCTTATACGCCTGAATTCCTCTGATGTCGTAATAAAACCACGTCCAAGGATTATCCAATGTCGGCGATGCGAGATGACGAAATGTAAAAACCCAATCGTCCGCCGTAATCGGCACACCGTCGCTCCAACGCGCATTTGCCCGAATCGTAAAATCCCAGTATTCCGCGCCCGCGCCCATCCGAAACGATTCCGCTAACGCCGGCACGAGATTTTGATTTATATCGCGCCGCAGAAGCGGTTCGCCGCCCCAATTTATCGCCACGCCCGCGCCGTAAATATCACGCGAAATGTCCAGATGACGCGGCTCGGCGGCGGGTTCATATAAAATCTGTTTTTCTAAAGGCGCGGCATCGGGCGGCAACATCCTGCCTTGCGCGGTGACAACCGGCTCGCCTGAATTTGTTATTACCAAACGATTTTCCGGCGCAGCGCGGCAGCCGGAAAAAGCACTTCCGGCAATCATTGAACCGGCAATTCCGAAAAGCTCGCGGCGCGTGATCTTACTCATTTAATTAAGCGATGTTTGGTAAAAATGATAAGGAAAATTTCAGAGGTTACTTTATCATAAAATTATTAATAATTATAAATGCGCTTTGTTTTGCCGCAGCGGAGCGTGAATCGCCGCGCGGTAAATCGTGATGCCGATGATCTTAAACGAGCGAAAAATGCCGATCTTGCCGTCGTTCTGCAAATCGCGCTTCTCAATCGGGCGGCTTTGGGTTTATTATTTTAGAGAAAATTCACCGCCGATTTTTGAGCTATATGAAACATTGCCCGAACTGCCGGACGCGCTATACCGACGACACGCTGAGATTTTGTTTGCAGGACGGAACGCCGCTCGCCGCCGATTCCGAACAATTGCCGCCGACCGCCGCGTTCGGAGAAACCGAAACCGAAACCGTGATTTCGCCGCGCCAAGTCGAACGGCTGCCGGTTGACGCGCCGGAAAATTACGCGACAAACCGTTTGCAAAATCCTGAAATCGTTTACGCGCCGACCGAAACCGCCGCGCCGCCGCGAAAATCGAGAACTTTGCCGATTGTTTTGCTGACGGCTTTTGTGACGCTTCTGCTGCTCGGCGCAGGCGGCATCGGCGCGTGGCTTTATCTGCGAAATAATCAAAACGAAGTCGCCAAAAATTCCGCCGTCGTTAATCAATCAACGAACGCGAATTCCAACTCGAAAGCGAACGCAAAAATTTCGCCTTCGCCGACCGCCACGCCGAAAAATCAGGAAAACGCGAACGCCGCCAATGCAGTCGAAACTCCAACGCCGGTCGCCGTTAATGTCGCGCAGGTAAAAAAGGAAGTTTCCGGGCGCGTCAATTCGTGGATAGATTTGACCGAATCGCGCGACATCAACGAATATATGAATCTCTACGCCGGAACGGTTGATTATTATAATAAAAGCAGCGTCAGCGCGGCGGCGATTCGCAACGACAAACAGCGGGCTTTTGACAGTTTCGATTCGATTCAAATAAACATCAGCAACTTGAACGTCACGCCCGACGCGACCGGCGAACGCGCGACCGCCGTTTTCGATAAAGAATGGGTTTTTGAAGGCGAAGACAAATATTCGGCGGGCAAAGTTCAATCACAGCTTCAACTGAAAAAAATCAATAATCAATGGCTGATCGTCGGCGAACGCGATTTAAAGGTTTATTACACCGAATAAAAATCATTTAACATTTATCATTTGACATTTATCGAGTGTGACAGCGGTTTGATAAATGTTAAATAAAAAAATGAAAGCATTAAGATTCACGGAAAATCAGTTAAAACTCGCGCAAATTACTGTGCCGGAAAACGGAGGCGAAGCGTTGATTCGCGTTTTGAAGTCGGGAATCTGCAACACGGATTTGGAAATCGTTCGCGGTTACGCCGAATTTTCGGGAACAATCGGACACGAATTCGTCGGCGTTGTGGAACGGGCTGACGATAACCCGGAATTAATCGGAAAGCGCGTTGTCGGCGAAATAAACGCGGGCTGCGGCGTGTGCGATTTGTGTCGAAAGGGCGACGCACGGCATTGCGCTGACAGAACAGTTCTCGGAATTCACGGACGCGACGGCGCACACGCCGAATTTACGACTTTGCCAATCGCAAATTTACTGGAAGTTCCCGCCAATATTTCAGACGAACAGGCGGTTTTCGTCGAACCGCTCGCGGCGGCTTTCGGCATCACCGAGCAAATCGAAATTACTCCCGAAACCAAAATAGCGGTTATCGGTGACGGCAAGTTGGGTTTGCTGTGCGCGATGAGCCTTGCATTGAAAACGGCGAACGTCAGTTTAATCGGCAAACACATCGAAAAACTTTCCATCGCAAAAAAGCGTAATATCGAAACGGTTTTGCTTTCCGATGCCGTGCCGAACTTGAAGCGGCGATTTGATGTCGCAGTCGAGGCGAGCGGAAGCGAATCGGGGTTTGCGACCGCTTTGGATTTGCTCAAACCGCGCGGAAAACTCGTTATGAAATCAACTTTTCAGGGCAAAACCAATCTCGAAATGTGGCGCGTCGTGGTTGACGAGATAACGATTGTCGGCTCGCGTTGCGGACGTTTCGCACCGGCTTTGAAATTATTAGAGAGCGGCGCGATTGATGTCGAAAGTCTGATTTCGGAAGAATTACCGCTCGAAAACGGCGTTGCCGCGATGCAGAGAGCGAGCCGAAAAGGTGTAATGAAAGTTTTGTTGGCAATGACGAGTTAAAAACGCGAATTCTGCGCGGAAAACGGTTCAACGCCGCATAAAATCGTAATTCGCATTTCGCATTTCGATTTTGTTATACTTTTGTATATAAAATTATTTGCCGGAATCTTGTATTTTAAGGAGAAGCATTATGTTTAAATGTCAAAAAAAATCCGTTTTGCGTAAAGTAAATTCATTTTTCGCCGCGTTTGTTTTCGCTGGTCTGTTATTCGGAGCGCAGGCATCATCCGCGCAAACCGTGCCGACGACCGAAACGCTGAAAAGCTCGACGACTTCTCCTGAAAGACTTTCGGCTTCGTTTGCCGAAGTCGCTAAAATCGTCGAACCGGCGGTCGTTAATATTGATACGAAGGGGAAAGTGCCGGAAGTGACGGCAAGAGGCGAAACTCTCGCGCCGGATTCCGACGATATTCTCGATTTTCTGCGTCAGATGCCGCGCCGTCCGAGTTCTTCGGTCGGAAGCGGTTTTATCGTGGACAAAGCGGGTTATATTTTGACGAACGCGCACGTCGTCGAAGATTCTTCGCGGATTACAGTCCGGCTCGATTCGGGCGAAGAATACGTCGCAAAGGTTATCGGAACTGATGAGGAAACCGATGTCGCGGTTCTGAAAATCGAAGCGGGTAAAGATTTGCCTTTCGTCCGGCTCGCTAATTCTGAAAATGCGCGGGTCGGCGATTGGGTTCTGGCAATCGGCTCGCCGTTCGGTCTGGCGCGAACCGTGACGGCGGGAATCGTTTCGCAAACCAAACGCGAAACACCTTCGCGCAGTCTCTTTCAAAAATTTATTCAAACCGACGCGGCGATCAATCGCGGAAATTCCGGCGGTCCGCTCGTCAATATGGACGGCGAAGTGATCGGCAT